>JAZQLK010000277.1:0-4173 GCA_045542635.1 Eubacteriales bacterium | reverse complement strand
GAGGGAAACGCCTGCGGAATTGGGTGAGAAGCCCATACCGATACAGGGTCCGCACGCGCATTCAAGAACTCTTGCTCCGGCTGCGAGGATATCGGAAAGAGCGCCGCAATCCGCAAGCATTGAAAGAACCTGCTTGGAGCCGGGAGATACGGAAAGGCTTACGCTGTCGTCGATCTTTTTGCCCTTAAGCATTTTAGCAACTCTTAACATATCGCGAAGTGATGAGTTTGTGCAGGAGCCGATACATACCTGATCAACCTTAACGTCCTTAAGCTCCTCTGCGCTCTTGATATTATCGGGGCTGTGAGGACAAGCAAGCAAGGGCTTGAGCTCAGAGAGGTTAATGTCGATAATTCTGTCGTATACTGCATCGGGGTCGCTCTCAAGAGGAACGTAGCAATCGCCTCTGCCCTGGGCCTCAAGGAACGATTTTGTAATTTCGTCGGAGGGGAATATGGAGGTGGTAGCGCCAAGCTCCGTGCCCATATTCGTAATGGTTGCTCTTTCGGGAACTGAAAGGGTCTTGATTCCCTCTCCGCCCCATTCGATAATTGCGCCTACGCCGCCCTTAACGGATAGGATACGGAGTATTTCAAGGCTTACGTCCTTAGCGCTTACCCAAGGCTGAAGCTTACCTGTCAGGTTGACCTTGAACATCTTAGGCATCTTGATGTAATATTCGCCTCCGCCCATTGCAACCGCAACGTTAAGTCCGCCGGCGCCCATTGCGAGCATACCGATACCGCCCGCCGTGGGAGTGTGGCTGTCGGAGCCGATAAGTGTCATACCGGGAATACCGAAGCGCTCAAGATGAACCTGATGGCAGATACCGTTACCGGGACGGGAGAATCTGATGCCGTATTTCTTTGCAACGGACTGGATATATCTGTGGTCGTCGGCATTTTCAAAGCCTGACTGAAGTGTGTTATGGTCTATGTAAGCAACCGAAAGCTTAGTTCTTACTCTTTCAATACCTATGGATTCGAATTCAAGGTACGCCATTGTACCCGTCGCATCCTGTGTAAGTGTCTGGTCAATGCGGAGGGCGATCTCCTCACCAACCTTCATCTCGCCTGATACGAGATGCTCCTTAATGATTTTCTGAGCTATTGTAAGTCCCATTTTTATCTGCCTCCTTATTTCAATGAGCCTGTTTCATTGAATTTTTTTATTAAAGCCTCCATTTCGCCGTCGGAAACGGAATTCTGTCTTTCACCTATTTCATACTGCTCGTCAACCCATTCCTTAATAGCAATAACAAGGGGGCTGCGCTTGTCAACCGTTTTGTCGCCCTTAAGACGGTAATGCTCGTTGATCCAGTAAGCAATACCCGCAAGTCCCGAGGTCTTTGTAATAAGAACTCCGGCGGAGCGATTGAGTATCTTCTTCGTATCGAAAATATTGTATATTTCCTCGTCCTTCATAAGTCCGTCCGCGTGAATACCCGCTCTCGTAACGTTGAAGTTTGAGCCCACATAGGGTGTCATAGGAGGAATATTGTATCCCATTTCGTTATGGAAATAATCCGCAATTTCCGTAATTGCCGTAGGATCCATACCGTTAAACGTACCCTTGAAGCCCGCATACTCAAATACCATTGCCTCAAGAGGAATATTACCCGTTCTTTCTCCTATACCGAGAAGTGAGCAGTTTACCGCGGATGCTCCGTAAAGCCAAGCGGCGCCCGCATTGGCAACAGCCTTATAAAAATCGTTGTGTCCGTGCCATTCAAGCATTTCGCTGGGAATGTCGGAATATTGCTGCAAGCCGTAAATAATACCGGGAACGCTTCGGGGAATGGCAACCTCGGGATAAGGAACACCGTAGCCCATAGTGTCGCAGGCTCTTATCTTAACGGGGATCTTCGCATCCTCGGAAAGTTTTTCAAGCTCGTTTACAAAAGGAACTACGAAGCCGTAAAAGTCCGCTCTTGTAATATCCTCAAGATGGCATCTCGGACGGATACCCGCTTCAAATGCATCGTATACTGCGGAAAGATAGGTCTTCATAGCCTCGGCTCTTGACATTTTAAGCTTTTTGAAGATATGATAGTCGGAGGAGCTTACGAGAATACCTGTTTCGGAAATACCCAGGTCGTGAACCAGCTTGAAGTCCTCCTTGTTAGCTCTTATCCAGGTGGTGATCTCGGGGAACTTAAGGCCCAGATCCTGACATCTTGCAATAGCGTCTCTGTCCTTCTTGCTATAAACAAAGAACTCTGTCTGACGTACTATTCCGTTAGGGCCGCTAAGACGGGAAAGAAGCTTAAAAAGCTCTACTATCTGCTCAACAGTATAGGGCTCGACAGACTGCTGTCCGTCACGGAAGGTGGTATCCGTGATCCAGATATCCTTGGGCATATTTATAGGAACCCTTCTGTGATTGAAGGGAATTCTCGGCACGTCCTCATAGCTGTAAATATCTCTGTAAAGATTAGGCTCGGCTACGTCCTGGAGCTGATATTTATATGAATCCTGCTCCAACAGATTCGTTTTTTTGGAAATTTCAAGCATTTTACTTTCATCCTTTAAAGGTCGTTTCTTCAACTATTTATTATATCAAAAAATAAGGATAGTGTCAAGCGTCTGCCCTTATTTAAGTTATTTTCATTAAAAAAAATAAAACAGATTGACACAGTCCGTATTTTTTTGTTATAATGGATAAAAAATACCCCTGAACGGAGTTCATATATATGCCGAAATTAAAATATAAGGCTGCTCTTGTACATATGATAAAGGATTCTGTCAAGGCAGTTTTACCTGTATCCTTAATAATTTTACTGCTATGCTTTACCGTAGCCCCAATAGATATCTCCGCCTTTACGTCATTTATCTTCGGATCTGTTATGATTGTATTCGGTATGGCGCTTTTCTCCCTTGGTGCCGAAATGTCAATGACGCCTATGGGCGAATACGTGGGCGCCCAGATGACGAAGTCTAAAAAGATCTTACTCATCATATTTCTTTCCTTCGTTGTGGGCTTTATGATTACTATGTCGGAGCCTGACTTGCAGATTCTTGCTCAATACGCCCCCTCAATTCCAAAAAATTTTATAATTTATTCGGTTTCCGCAGGTGTGGGAGCCTTCCTCGTTGTGGCTATGCTCCGTATAATTTTCGGTATTAAGCTGAAATATCTTTTGATGGGCTTTTACGCAGTTGTGTTTACTCTTGCATTCTTTGTTGATCCCGATTTCTGGGCTATCGCATTTGACTCCGGCGGAGTAACCACCGGTCCTATGACCGTACCGTTTATTATGGCTCTCGGCGTAGGTGTAGCATCCATCCGTTATGACTCCAAGGGTAGCGGCGACTCCTTCGGTCTTGTCGCTCTTTGCTCTGTAGGTCCTATTGCGGCAGTCCTTATCCTCGGTCTTATTATGGGCAGCGAGAGCGGTCAAGGCGACGCCTTCAACATCATTAGGTTTGAATCCTCAAGGGATTTTGCGTTCCACTATTTAAAGGAGCTTCCCCATTATCTTAAGGAAATTGCCGTAGCGCTTTTGCCTATCGTAGCCTTCTTCTTTATCTATCAGTTTATCGCAAAGCCTCTTTCAAAAAAACAAATAACCAAAATTCTTATCGGTGTTTTGTATACATATTTCGGTCTTGTGCTTTTCTTAACAGGGGCGAACGTGGGCTTTATGCCTGCGGGTAACCTTTTGGGACTGTATCTCGGCTCAACAAATTATTCCTTTATCGCCGTTCCCGTCGGCATGATAATCGGCTTCTTCATAGTTGCCGCCGAGCCTGCAGTCCAGATCCTTCAGAAGCAGGTTGAGGACGTTACATCGGGCGCCATTCCCAAGAAAGCCCTGGGGTTCGCTCTCGAAATCGGCGTTGCAATTTCCGTAGGTATAGCTATTTTAAGAGCGCTTACGGGAATCTCCATAATGTACCCGATCATTATAGGATACGCAATCGCGTTTATATTAAGCTTTTTCGTTCCCGAAATATTCACATCCATTGCCTTTGACTCCGGCGGAGTTGCATCGGGACCTATGACGGCTTGCTTCCTTCTTCCCTTCGCTATGGGAATTTGCGAGGCTACGGGAAACAATATTGTAACGGATGCCTTCGGCACAGTTGCAATGGTAGCTATGACTCCTCTTATTGCTATACAGATTCTCGGTGTTGCTTATAAGATTCAGCTCAAAAAGGCTGAAACCAGCCA
>JAZQLK010000276.1:0-1762 GCA_045542635.1 Eubacteriales bacterium | reverse complement strand
GTGGACAGGCGTCCAAGGCTTCCAACATCGGTCAGGTCGCTCAGTTCGCGGCAGCAGGTAAGGCAATCGGCAAGAAGAACCTTGCAGAGATCGCTATGTCCTACGGCTACGTATACGTTGCACAGGTTGCAATGGGCGCTGATATGAACCAGCTCCTCAAGGCTCTTACAGAGGCTGAGGCTTACAACGGTCCTTCCATCATTATCGGCTACGCACCCTGCGAAATGCACGGTATCAAGGGCACAATGCAGAACTGCCAGCTCGAAATGAAGAAGGCAGTTGAGGCAGGCTACTGGCAGATGTTCAGATACAATCCTGCGCTCAAGGCAGAGGGCAAGAATCCCTTCTCACTTGACTCCAAGGCTCCCACAGCTTCCTACATCGACTTTATCAAGAGCGAAAACCGTTACAGCCGTCTCGCTGCATCCAATCCCGAGCGCGCTAACGAGCTCTTTGCTAAGGCAGAAGAGGTTGCTAAGGCTAAGTACGAAAGACTTACAAAGTTCACAGAGCTTTACAAGTAATTTTCATAACATAATACAAAAGGCGCTTCCTTGGAAGCGTCTTTTTGTATATTTATAAATATTGACTTTAAATAATAAATATGTTAAAATAAAATAAATAACTATGGCTTATTATGGAGGTATTTATGATTGATATAAGAAACCTTACGAAGGTATACGGACAGAAGAAGGCGGTTGACAACCTTTCACTGCATATAGGCGCGGGTGAAATGTACGCCTTTATCGGTCATAACGGAGCGGGTAAAACCACCACCATCAAGTCCATTTGCGGACTCCTTGATTTTGACGGAGGCGCAATTTACGTGGACGGAGTGTCTATAAAGGATAATCCCTTGGAATGTAAGAAAAAAATTGCATATCTTCCCGATAACCCCGACCTTTACGATTTTATGTCGGGAATAAAGTATCTTAATTTCATTGCAAACATCTTTGGCGTGAGCCGTGAGGACCGTCTTGAAAGGATCAGAAGATACGGAGATATGTTTGAAATAACCAAGGATCTTGGTCAGCCCATATCCTCCTATTCTCACGGTATGAAGCAAAAGCTTGCTATTATCTCAGCCCTTATTCACGACCCCAAGGTTCTTATAATGGATGAGCCCTTCGTTGGACTCGACCCCAAGGCAACCTTCCTTCTCAAGGAGGAAATGAAGCGAATCTGCGATAACGGGGGAGCAATCTTTTTCTCAACTCACGTTCTTGACGTAGCAGAAAAGATATGCGATAAAATTGCTATTATAAAAAACGGTAAGCTTGTAAGAAGCGGCTCTATGGAGGAGATCAAGGGAGATGAATCCCTTGAGAGCGTATTCCTTGAATTGGAGGATACAAATGTTTAAGCAGCTTTTAAAAACCCGTTTCCAGATGTTTTTTTCCTCTCTTACCCAAGGTAAGAAGGGTAAGAACAGAACCACCGCCGGCAAGGTTGGTATGATCATTCTGTTCGCATTTCTCGGTCTGTACGTTGCCTTTGCGATGGCGGCATTGTTTGTTAGCATGAACCTTGCGTTGGCAGGCACGGAAAACGAATTTTTCCCTCTTGCTCTCGCTTTGCTTATAACCCTTACCCTTACGCTTTTCGGAAGCATTTTTCCAACGAAAACCCAAATTTTCGACTCAAAGGATAACGAGCTTCTTATTTCAATGCCTATTCCGCCGAAATACATCTTCATTTCAAGACTTGTATTTCTGCTTATAATCAACTATCTTCTGGAGTCCATCGTTCTCGTACCCGCTAT
>JAZQLK010000275.1:0-7015 GCA_045542635.1 Eubacteriales bacterium | reverse complement strand
AAATAAGGAGTGTAGCTCAATGGCAGAAAAGAGAGTAACTAAAAAACGTCGTGAGCGCAAAAATATTGAAAAAGGCGCTGCACACATCTGCTCAACCTTTAATAACACTATAGTTACCATTACAGACGTTGCAGGAAACGCAATTTCTTGGGCATCTGCTGGTGAACTTGGTTACAAGGGTTCCAGAAAATCCACACCATTCGCTGCACAAATGGCTGCTGAAGCTGCAGCTAAGGCCGCAATGGAACACGGCATGAAAACTGTAGAAGTTTATGTAAAAGGCCCAGGTCAGGGTCGTGAATCTGCAATCCGCGCGCTTTCCACAGCAGGACTTCAGGTTACTATGATTAAAGACGTAACTCCAATCCCACACAATGGTTGCAGACCACCAAAACGCAGACGCGTTTAATCTAATAGGAGGAACTAAAGATGGCAAGATATACAGGACCTTCATGCAAGCTTTGCCGTAGAGAAGGCACAAAGCTTTATCTTAAGGGTGAGCGTTGCCTTTCCGACAAGTGCGCGTTCAACAGAAGAACATCTGCTCCCGGTCAGCACGGTGCAGCAAAGAAGAAGCTTACTGAATACGGTATGCAGCTTAGAGAAAAACAGAAGGCAAAAAGATATTATGGCGTTCTTGAGAAGCAGTTCAAGAACTACTATGACATTGCCGACAATCAGGAAGGTATCGCAGGTGAAAACTTGCTCCGTCTTCTTGAGAGACGCTTTGATAACGTAGTTTACAGAATGGGACTTGCAAACAGCCACAAGGAGGCTCGTCAGCTCGTGCTTCACGGCCACTTTACCTTGAACGGTAAGAATGCAAACATCCCTTCAATCCTTGTTAAGCCCGGCGACGTAATCGCTGTAAAGGATACTGATTCTGTTAAGATCAAGGAACTTATCGAGAATATGGGTGACAGAATTGCCCCCAAGTGGCTTGACGTTGATAAGAACGGCTCCGCTAAGGTTGTTGCTATGCCTCAGCGTGACGATATCGACTTCGAGTTCAACGAACAGCTCATCATCGAGCTTTACTCAAAATAATAGCTCTTTGTCCACTGTACTCCGCCGCATATTTCTGCGGTTGGAGCGCATATGGGCTCGTAAGAGTATAGTGGATGTCAATATTATGTAAATCAGAGATCCTTCCATTGTGGAAAAGAAATCAAACAGTCATTGCATAAATTGAATTTAAGGAGGGTTATTAAAATGATGATAGAAATTGAAAAGCCTAATATTACTGTTTTAGGTGAAAGCGATAACGGCAGTAAGGGTAAGTTTGTAATCGAGCCCCTCGAAAGAGGCTTCGGTACAACACTCGGTAACTCCTTAAGAAGAGTGCTTCTCAGCTCTCTCCCCGGATACGCAGTATCCAGCATCAAGATCGACGGCGCTCTCCACGAGATGGCAGTCGTTGAAGGAATTACAGAGGACGTAACAGAAATCGTACTTAACGTTAAGGGTATTATTTCTAAGATTTACGGTGACACCACAAAGACCGGCGTAATTGACGTAATCGGTCCTTGCGAAGTAACTGCCGGTGACATTAAACATGATGTCGACCTCGAAATTTTCAATCCCGACCATCATATCGCTACTGTTTCCGAGGGCGCTCGCTTCTATATGGAGCTTGTGTTTGAAAGAGGCAGAGGATATGTTTCTCAGGAAAAGAACAAGACAGACCATATCAAGAGCCAGATTCCCGTTCCCGTTGGAACAATCTTTACAGACTCTATATATACGCCTGTTTACAGCGTAAGCTACAACGTTGAAAGCACCCGTGTTGGTAGCATTTCCGACTATGATAAGCTTACAATCGAGGTAGAGACAAACGGAACATTAACAGCAACTGAGGCAATTTCGCTTTCAGCCAAGGTACTCAACGATCATTTCACTCTCTTTGTAAACCTCTCTGACGAGGCAAGAAACACAGAGACTATGATTGAGCGTGAAGAAACAATCAAGGAAAAGGTTCTTGAGATGACCATTGAGGAACTTGACTTGTCAGTTCGTAGCTTCAACTGCTTGAAGCGCGCAGGAATTGACACTGTAGAAGACCTTATCAACCGTACAGAAGAGGATATGATTAAGGTTAAGAACCTCGGAAAGAAATCCCTCGAGGAAGTAATATACAAGCTTCAGACACTTGGTCTTGAACTCAGAAAGGAAGAGGACTGATTAAGTCCCTACTGGGTTCTATATATATAGAATCGCAAAGGAGGAAATTACAATGCCCGGAACAAGAAAACTCGGCAGAAAGACCGACCACAGAATCGCTATGCTTCGTGGTATGGTTACATTGCTTCTCAAGAACGGAAGCATCGAAACTACTCTCGCAAGAGCAAAGGAACTCCGTTGTGTAGCAGACAAGATGATTACACTTGGTAAGGCAGATACACTTGCATCCCGC
Source organism: Eubacteriales bacterium (assembly GCA_045542635.1). Lineage (GTDB taxonomy): Bacteria > Bacillota > Clostridia > Oscillospirales > CAG-272 > RGIG2000. Next base: position 4,602 of record JAZQLK010000275.1, on the reverse strand, counting down.
CGTGAGGCACTCGCTTACATCACAGATAAGGATGTAGTTAAGAAGCTCTTCAATGAGCTTGCTCCCAAGTACGCTGATCGCGTAGGTGGATACACACAGATCTATAAGCTCGGTCCCCGTCGTGGTGACGCAGCAGAGATGGCTCTTATTAAGCTCGTTGACTAATTTTGGTCGCTTATAAGACAACATAATATATAAATACAGAGGTTGACTTTTGTCAGCCTCTTATTTTTTTATTGAAAGAAATTAAAATTCGAAAACCTATTGACAAATACGGATTTTTGTGATAAAATCGAAAATCCCACCCCTAAAAGGTGGGATTCATTTGCAAATTCATAGATGCGGAGGTGTAAGAAGTATGGGAGCTGTTGAAATTTACGGAGCTAATTGGAAGGGAAAATATGCCCATATAAGAGAAGCCTGCCGAGGAATAATAGTTGAGGACGGTAAAATTCTTCTGTGCTATGAGCCAAAGGACGACCAATTTATGATACCCGGAGGAGGGCTTGAAGAAGGGGAATCCTACGAGGAATGCTGCGCCCGTGAGCTCGCCGAGGAAACAGGGGATGTAATAAACGTAAGCCGCTACGCGCTTACCGTAAATGAATATTACGGCGATTGGCTTTTTATAAGCCATTATTTTATGTGTGAGCGAGTCGGAAAAACAGAACGTAATCTTACGCAGTCGGAGCTTAACGTAGGGCTTGAACCCGTTTGGTTGCCTGTTCTTGATGCTATAAACGCTTTTTCCAAATATGAAAGCTACGTAAATGCATCAAACAAAATGAAAAGCGGTATGTATTTAAGAGAATATAAGGCGCTTTCAATTATTTTCAAAGTGAACTGATTACAAATTATGGTATATTGACAAATATTATAAAGTGTGATATACTAATAATGCCAAGCAAAAACGAATAAAACCCTAAAGGTGTGTGTATTTTTATTATGTAAAAATACAGACGCTCTATCTTTCATACACTTTTTGGGTTGAGAGTTTTTGTTTGGCGACAATGGGGCTATGTGTTTTATGCGCGTTGGCTTCAGCCGCGCGCTTTTTTAATTTTTAGCTAACCTATAGGTTGAATTAAAATCGCCTAACGGTATGTTGTACAATAAGCATTGGTCTGATATAATCAATATATCGTAAATAAGGCTTGCATCACGCTCAATGTGATGCGATTATTATATCTTTTATACTGCATTTTGGAATGCAAATAAAATAATCTTATCCAAATCAAGGAATGATATCAATTTCTCACGTTGATAGAGTTGTGTTTCTTGTTTTGAATAAACTTAATCGGAGATAACCGGGAAAAATATCCAACCGCTTTTATCTTTTGGTTACTATATTTATATAGAGTAAAGGAGTGATGAAATTGAGTAAAAAGGAAACAGACATTTCATTCAAAAATGTCATAGGCAATAATTTGAATATTTTAAGAATGATATTTAAATTTTCGCCTATGGCGTTTCCGACCTATCTGTTCATATCTCTAATAAGGGTATGCGGATTTTTTATTTCGGGTACTTACATACTTAACTATGTTGTAAGCTCCTTTGAGGTGAACAAGAAATTTGATGAGCTTCTTATAGGCATAATTATACTTGTAGTTGGCTCCCGTATTTTTTCGTATCTGGGAATTTTATTGAATTCCTTATGCGATCCCCATTTTCACGCAAAAATTGAAAGGGGAGTAAAGAGAGTTTTATACGAAAAATCCCGTGACGTGGAGCTTTCCTGCTATGAAACACCTCAATTTTACGATAAGTACGTCAAGGCTGCGGAAACCATTTACGATGACGTAATGGCTATAATGAATAATATTATAAGCTTCTTTTCGTCACTTTTGAGCCTTGCCCTTTACGGAACGTTCTTATTTACCATTGACCCTGTGTTTATAATTTTCGCCTTTATTCCCCTTCTTACTACCTTTGTAAGAAGAATAGCAAGCAAGCTTTCATATCAGCACGGCGTTGAGGATAAGATAATGAACCGTCGCAGACAATACGCTCAAAGAGTATTCTATATGAGCGAGTTTGCAAAGGAGGTCCGTCTGACAAACGCAAAAAGCTTTATGCTCAAATATTACGACGAGGCCTGCGAGGGAAGAATTGATATTATCAGAAGGTACGGAATGAAGGAGGTCGCCTGCTCAACCTTCCTTGATTCCTTCGTGGATGCTATACTTAACCCCTTGGCTCTTATTTACGCCGCATACCGAACCTTTGTAACGGGAGATATGACAATTGCTGAATGTGTTGTAATTATAAACTCCGTGGGTTCCATTACAAACGCCCTTACAGGATTTTTAAGACAGTTCCAGACTGCAAGAACTCAAGCAATGCACATAAACGACTATAACGTGTTTATGAATTATGATATTAAAATAAAGGACGGCGAAAAAGCTCCCGTAGTAGGCGCATTGGAGCTTAAAAACGTATCCTTCACTTACGAGGGAAGCGACAAAAGGGTGCTTGATAACGTAAGCATAACTGTGCGCCCCGGAGAAAGGATTGCCCTTGTAGGACACAACGGAGCGGGTAAAAGTACACTTGTAAAGCTTATTTTGCGCTTATATGACCCTACCGAGGGAGAAATTACCTTAAACGGAGAAAGTGTAAAGAATTTAAAGCTTAAGGAATACAGAGATATGTATGCCACCGTATTTCAGGATTGCAAGCCCGTTGCCCTTTCCGTAAAGGAAAACGTAATAATGGGAACAGATGACGGAAAAAGTGACGAAAGAGTAATTGAGGCTCTAAAAAACGCCGACGTATATGAAAAAATTTGCACCTTACCCGAGGGAATAGATACACCTCTTACCAAGGAATTTTACGAGTACGGTGCTGTGCTTTCAGGCGGCGAAGCGCAGAAGCTATCCCTTGCCCACGCCTTTTACGAAAGCTCCCCCTTTATAGTTCTTGATGAGCCAACCTCGGCTATGGACCCCATTGCGGAATACAAAATGTACGAAAGAATGGCAAAGCTAAGTGAAAATAAGGGAGTAATCTTTATTTCACACCGCTTATCCAGCGCCGTGGTTGCCGACCGTATCTATATGCTTGAAAACGGTAAGGTTATTGAGTCGGGCACACATAAGGAGCTTATGGAGCAAAATGGCAAATACGCCGATATGTTCAGAAAGCAGGCGGAAAACTACGTAGAGGGAGGTAATGAATAATGAAGAAGGACAAAAACAAGGTAAGGCTTACGGATTCCTTTAAAAATACCCTTTACATATTCCGCTTGATATTCAAAACCGCTCCCTGGTATCTTATCGGCAGAATTATAATGGGTCTTGTAACGGGACTTAAGCACGGCGCCGAAATCTTACTTATAAGCGCGGTTTTAAACGCCATTGACAGAGGCGAAAGCTTTGAATCCATTGTGAAAATTATAGCTGTAATGGCTATATTCTGGCTTTGCTACTACATCTTTTTCCACCTCTATTGGGGACAGATGAACGCAAGGACAAGATTAAGATTTCAGCATAAGCTGCAAAAGACCTTCTTTGAAAAGTCAAGTAAGCTTGACCTTTCATCCTATGACACTCCCGAATTTTACAACGATTTCGTATATTCAATGAAGAATGCGGATGCGGTAATGGTAAGAACAACGGATGCTCTTGGTGACCTTATCCGTTCCATAACAGGCTCGGCGTCCGTATTTGCGGTTCTTTTTACCCTTGACCCCATTGTTGCTTACGTGGTTTGCGGAACTGCAGTGCTTACTATGATATTCCGCAGATGTATGAATCACGTGGCGTATAAATATAATAAGCTTCTCAATGAGCAGTACCGCAAGGAATGGTATATTGACCGCTTCTTTAATACTCCCGATTTTACAAAGGAAATAAGACTTACAAACGTTTCCGAGAATATGTTAAGGGAGTACGATAATAAAATCGAAGCGTCTCGCAAGCTCAACGCAAAATGGCAGGGAACGAACCTGATCTTTAACACAGTAATATTTCTTATTGCCTGTGTATCAGAAGTCTTTGTTATATCCTATATGGCGAAAAATCTGTATAACGGTATTATATTGGTGGGCGGCTTTGCCATAACCATAAATTCAATGTGGAAGCTTAACAATATGATAAGCGACATTACAAATCAGATTGTAAACGTAAACAGACATTCACTCTACGTTGAAAAGATAAGAACCTTTATGAATACGCAGACGAAAATTGTGTCCGGCACACGTATTCCGGAAGAATTTGAAAGCCTTGAATTTAAGAACGTATCCTTCGCATACAGAGAAGCACCCGTGCTTAAGAACGTTTCCTTTAAGATAAACAAGGGTGAGAGAATTGCCATTGTAGGCTATAACGGAGCAGGCAAGACTACTCTTACAAAGCTTATTATGCGCCTTTATGACGTGAGCGACGGAGAGATACTGTATAACGGCTATAACATCAAGGAATACGACCTTGAGCTTTTAAGAAATAAGATAGGTGCGGTGTTCCAGGATTACAGAATATTTGCTGCGTCCGTTGCGGAAAACGTTCTTGCAGACCTTTATACAGAGGATAAGGAGGAAACGGTTGTAAACGCTCTTGAAAGCAGCACCTTCGGCAACAGACTTAAGACTCTTGATAAGGG
>JAZQLK010000274.1:0-1566 GCA_045542635.1 Eubacteriales bacterium | reverse complement strand
ACTTGACCGAAATCAAGACAAAATACGATAAAAACAATCAAAAAGGGGGTACGTATATGAATTTTAGCGACAGAATAAGTGTTTTGCACGGAGTTGGCGCAACCTACGAAAAGCGATTCAACGAAAACGGAATATATACCGTTGGCGACCTTCTTTACCATTTCCCGAGAGCATACCAGAACAGAGGGGACGTGTGCAGAATTACAGACACCCCCTTCGACCTTTTCCCCCATTCCTACGTTTTAACAGTAGGAAGCGAGCCAAAGGTCGCCTTGATAAAGCGCGGAATGAGCCTTTTGAAATTCAAGGCATTTGACGAAAGCGGAAGCGTCAATATAACCTATTTTAATCAGAATTACCTGAAGGACGTGTTTAAAATAGGCGCTACCTTCAGATTCTACGGAAAAATATCCCGTGACAGAAAAGGGATTTCAATGACCTCTCCCACATACGAGCCCATCGTACCGGGTAAGGCTCTTTTGCCCCTTATTCCCGTGTATCCCCTTTTCAACGGCGTAAGTCAGAAGCTTATCGGCAAGCTTATGGGAGAGGCGCTATCTGAGCTTTACAGCATTATAACCGAGTATCTTCCCGACTCCGTTCTTAACAGAATGAACCTGTGCTCTCTCCCATTTGCTATAAAAAACATCCACACTCCCCCCGACGAAAACGCCTTGAATGCCGCTATAAGAAGGCTCTCCTTCGACGAGCTTTTCCTCTTTGCTCTATCGGTTTCAATGATTAAAAGCGCATCCGGAGTTCTCGAAGCCCCGAGAATGAAGGACACGGATATTTCCGATTACATAAATATGCTCCCCTACGAGCTGACTGACCCTCAGGTAAGAGCGATCGGTGAAATACTTACGGATATATCCGGTGACGGCTCGGAATACGTTAAGGCTATGAACCGTATCGTTGTCGGCGACGTTGGAAGCGGTAAGACTGTATGTGCGTCAATCGCCGCTTATGCGGTATGCAAAAACGGCTACCAGGCTGCTCTTATGGTGCCTACGGAAATTCTTGCGGTGCAACATTACAATTCAATGCGCGAGGATTTTTCCCGTCTTGGATACTCCGTCGCCCTACTTACGGGCTCAACTCCCGCCAAGGAAAAGCGTATTATTCTTAATAGCCTGAAGAACGGCTCCGTCGATTTTATAATCGGTACCCACGCCCTTATACAGGATACTGTGGAATTTTCAAATCTCGGTCTTGTAATTACGGACGAGCAGCACAGATTCGGCGTCAGACAAAGAGCCCGTCTTGCAGAAAAAAGCAAAAACGCCCACGTTCTCGTTATGAGCGCAACACCGATACCAAGAACGCTTTCTCTTATGATATACGGCGACCTTGATATTTCTCTTATTGATAAAATGCCTCCCGGAAGAAAAAGAGTCGACACCTTCGTTGTAGACGAAAGCTATCGGGAAAGACTTAACGCATTTATAAGAAAGCAGGTAAACGGTGGGCATCAGGTATATATCGTGTGCCCGTCCGTTGAAGAAAAGCCCGAGGATATCCTTGATTTCTTCGATTACAATCCCTTTATTATCAAGGACAAGGAAG
>JAZQLK010000273.1:0-21632 GCA_045542635.1 Eubacteriales bacterium | reverse complement strand
ATATCCGCGTGTCCTTTGTCGCATTTACGAAATGAAAGTGTGTATACACAGTTATTATATCACAGCGTCCGCGTTTTTTCAATGTTTTTCGAGGAAGGAAGACCTTCTTTGCCAAGAAAGTGAAAATTTCAAAATAATATTGTCAAATTACGGCTTTCGTATTGACAAACCCTCCCCCATTATTATATAATATTTCTATCTTTTTATTTTGCGCTCGTACGTACTCCTGTGCAGGCGCATATATTATCATATAAGTAAAGGTGAGATTAAATGATTTGGTCAAAAAATGAAACTCTTTCAAGAGAGGAAATAGAAGCTATACAGCTTGAGCGCTTACAGGAAACCGTAAATAGAGTATATAAAAAGGTTGCGCCTTACCGCAAAAAAATGGACGATATGGGAGTAAAGCCTGAGGATATCAAATCCTTGAAGGATCTTTCAAAGCTTCCCTTCGTTACGAAGCAGGACCTTCGCGACAATTATCCCTACGGTCTTTTTGCCGTTCCTACGGAGGAGCTTTTAAGAATACACGCGTCATCGGGTACAACGGGTAAGCCCACGGTTGTAGGCTATACCAAGGGAGATATGGACGTTTGGACAGAGTGCGTATCAAGAATCGCTTGCGCAGGCGGAGCTACCTCCACGGATTTTGCGCAGATTTGCTTCGGCTACGGTATGTTTACAGGCGCTCTTGGTCTTCACTATGGACTTGAAAATATCGGAGCTACCATTATTCCCTCATCAACGGGAAATTCCGAAAAGCAGCTTATGTATATGAAGGACTTCGGCACTACCCTTTTGGTTGCAACTCCCTCCTACGCTCTTCGTCTTGCCGAGGTTGCAAGAGAAATCGGCATTGACGTAAAGAAGGACCTTAAGGTAAAAATCGGTCTTGTGGGAAGCGAGCTTTTAACCGACGCTATGCGTGATGAAATGCACAGATATTGGGGCGAGGATATGCTTATTACCTCAAACTACGGTATGAGCGAGCTTATGGGTCCCGGCGTATCCGGTGAGTGCGAATACTTGAACGGAATGCATATCAACGAGGACTTCTTCATTCCCGAAATTATTGATCCCGAAACGGGCGAGGTGCTTCCCGCAGGTGAAAAGGGCGAGCTTGTTATCACCTGTATAAAGAAGGAGGCTCTTCCCCTTATAAGATACAGAACAAGGGATATTACAAGACTTATGTACGAGCCCTGTCAATGCGGAAGAACCACCTGCCGTATGGAAAACCTTCAGGGCAGAAGCGACGATATGCTCAAAATCAGAGGAGTTAACGTATTCCCCGGACAGATTGAAGAGGTTGTGCTCTCTGTTAACGGTCTTGGTCCTCACTACGAAATCGTGGTTGAAAGGGACGGCTACTCCGACAAGCTTACCATAAGAGTAGAGCTTGCCACAGCAACAGACTCCTTTAAGGAGCTTGAAAGAATTGAGCGCGAAATCAGAAACAAGCTAAGAGTCGTGCTTGGACTTGATGCTAAAATTAAGCTTGAGTCCCCCAACACACTTGCTCGATTTGAGGGTAAGGCAAAACGTATCAGAGATTTGAGAAAAGGAGTATAAATTATGGAAAAGGCAGTAATAATGCTTGGTAACGAAGCCATTGCAAGAGGCGCTTTTGAAGCAGGCGTTAAGGTATCAAGCGCATATCCCGGAACACCCAGTACGGAAATAAGCGAATTTTTGGCTAAATATAATGAGGTTTACACAGAGTGGGCTCCCAACGAAAAGGTTGCTCTTGAGGCGGCGGCAGGCGCGTCAATCGCAGGCGTACGCAGTATGGCTTGTATGAAGCACGTTGGGCTTAACGAGGCATCCGGCCCCCTCCACAACCTTGCATATACAGGAGTAAACGGAGGTCTTGTAATCGTTGTTGCGGACGACCCCGGACTTGCAAGCTCACAGAACGAGCAGGACACAAGAATGATTGCAAGAAGCGCTCATCTTCCCGTAATCGAGCCCTCCGACAGTAACGAGGCTAAGGAGTTCTTCAAGTACGCATTCGACATTAGCGAAAAATACGATACTCCCGTAATTTTCAGAACCACAACCAAGCTTTCCCACTCCCAGAGCGTGGTTAACCTTTGCGATCGCGTTGACGTAGAGGATAAAACCTACGAAAGAGATATGAGAAAGTACGTTATGATGCCCGCATCCGCCATTGGCAGACACAAGGTCGTTGAGGCGAGAGAGCTTCAGATGGAAAAGGATGCTTGCAATTTCCCCATTAACTCCGTTGAAATGGGCGATACAAAAATCGGCTTTATCACATCGGGTATCGCTTACCAGTACGTTAAGGAAGCTTGCCCTGATGCCAGCGTTCTTAAGCTCGGTATGGTAAATCCCCTTCCCAAGCAGCTTATCTGCGATTTCGTAGCTAAGTGCGATGAGGTTTATATTTTCGAGGAGCTTGAGCCTGTTATAGAGGAGCAGGTAAGAAGCTGGGGACTTAAGGTTTACGGCAAGGAAAGGTTTACAAAGCAGGGCGAATACAGCGCAAATATGCTTAAGAAGGTTATTTACGGCGAGGATGAAATCGCATTTGACAAGGCGGAGGCTCCCGCAAGACCTCCCATTCTCTGCCCCGGTTGTCCCCACAGAAGCGTATTCTCCGTTCTCAACAAGCTTAAAATCCACGCTGCGGGTGATATCGGCTGTTATACTCTCGGCGCGGTTGCTCCCCTTAACGTAATCGACACAACCATTTGTATGGGCTCCAGCATTTCCATTCTCCACGGTATGGAAAAGGCTAAGGGTAAGGAATTTATCAAGAACTGGGTTGCGACAATAGGTGACTCCACATTCTTACATACAGGCATCAACTCACTTGTAAATATGGTTTACAACAAGGCAACGGGCACAGTTATGATCCTTGACAACCGTACAACGGGTATGACAGGACATCAGGAGCACGCAGCAACCGGTAAGACTCTTAAGGGCGAGGAAACATACGCTATCGACCTTGCGGAGCTTTGCCGTTCTATCGGCGTTAAGCGCGTTATTGAAGTAAACGCCTTCGATATCAAGGAGCTTGAAAGAATTATCAAGGAGAGCGTAAACGGTGACGAGCTTACCGTTATTATTGCAAAGGCTCCCTGCGCTCTTATCAAGGGACAGAAATTCCCCGACGTGTGCAGATGCACTCCCGAGGATTGCCGCAAGTGCGGTATGTGCTTAAAGATCGGTTGTCCCGCTCTTACAAAGCAGGCTGACGGTACTGTAAAAATCGACGAAACAATGTGTAACGGCTGCGGACTCTGTATGAGCTACTGCAAGTTCGGCGCAATTAAAAAGGTTGCAAGATAAGGAGGGTGACAAAATGAATATAATGGTAGTTGGCGTTGGTGGTCAGGGTACCCTTCTCACCAGCAGAATTATTGGTAAAACAGCCCTCAATGCAGGCTGGGACGTTAAGCTCTCCGAGGTACACGGTATGGCTCAACGCGGAGGCAGCGTTGTAACCTTCGTAAGATTCGGCAAAAAGGTTTACGAGCCCGTTTGCGAGGAAGGAAGCGTTGATATTCTTATTTCCTTCGAGCGTCTTGAGGCGCTTCGCTACGCTCATTTTTTAAAGCACGACGGAGTTATGATAGTTAACGATACAAGAATAGATCCTATGACTGTCGTTATAGGCGCGGCTAAATATCCCGAAGGAATTTTAGAGGGTCTTACAAAGGATCATAAGCTCTACACGGTTGACGGAGGCGCTATCGCCAAGGAGCTTGGCAACAGCAAGGTTCTTAACACAGTCGTTCTCGGTCTTGCGGCAAAGCATATCGGCTTTACCGAGGATGAGTGGCTCGAAACACTTAAGGCAACCGTTCCTCAGAAAACTGTTGATATAAACGTTAAGGCGTTTAAGGCAGGCTACGAAAAATAACCGTTATGGAGGATATTAAGATGACAGTAAAGCAGTTATCCGTATTTATCGAAAACAGACGCGGCAGACTTGGCGAGGTGCTTCATTTTCTTAAGGAAAACAAGGTAAGCATTTTGTCAATGAGCCTCGCCGACACCTCTGAATTCGGTCTTTTAAGACTTATTGTAAACGATCCCGAAAAGGGCTGTGAGGCTCTTGAAAGGGAGGGCTTTATGGCAAAGGTTACAGAGGTTATTATTATTAAGCTTCCCCACGTTGCAGGCGCGCTCCAGGAAATACTTGAGCTTATTTCCGAAAACGATATTGATATTGAATACGCATACGGTCTTTCCGTTGAGGCAGAGGATGCTACTATCGTAGTCAAGACCTCACAGATCGAAAGGGCTTGCGCCGTGCTCAAGGACAACGGTATCGGCACTATGACTTCAGAGGAGCTTTCCAAGCTTTAATTTTCCCAAATTTGCGAGGTTTTTATGATTAACGAAAAAATGTACGCCCTTGGCAGCAAGCGTTCAATCATCCGTGAGATTTTTGAATACTGTAAGCAAAGAGGCGCTGAAATAGGTCCTGACAAGGTTTTCGATTTCAGTATCGGTAACCCCAGTGTTGAGCCTCCAAAGGAGATTAGCGACACTATCTGCGACCTTATAAAAAATGAGAACTCCGTGCTTTTGCACGGCTACACCTCCGCCCAGGGAGATCTCGGTACACGCCAGGCGGTGGCAGACGATATCAATTCACGCTTTGGCGCAGGCGTTACCGCAAACAATATTTATATGACCTGCGGAGCGGCGGCTTCCCTTACTATTTCCTTGCGCGCTCTTATAAACCCCGGGGACGAGTGCGTGGTTTTCGCTCCCTTCTTTACTGAATACCGCGTATTTATTGAAAATGCACAGGGTAAGGTTGTAATTTCCACACCCTGTGAAAGGACATTCCAAGTGGATATAAAGGACTTTGAAAGCAAGGTAAATGAGAATACCAAGGCGGTAATTATGAACTCCCCCAACAACCCCAGCGGAGTTGTATACAGCGAAAGCACCATTAAAGCGGTTTGCGCTGTGCTTAAATCAAAGGAGAAGGAATACGGACATCCTATTTACCTTATTGCAGACGAGCCCTACCGCGAGCTTGTTTTTGACGGTGTGCCTGTTCCCTACCTTATGAATTACTATGATAACACCATAGTTTGCTACTCCTATTCCAAGGCTCTTTCCTTACCCGGTGAAAGAATCGGTTATATTGCGGTCAGCCCCAAAATGGAGGACTCCTTAAACGTATATCTTGCAGTTTGCGGCGCAGGCCGTTCCCTCGGCTACGTATGCGCACCCAGCCTTTTCCAGCAGGTAATCAAGAGATGCATCGGCGCAAAGGTTGACGTAAATATCTATAAGGAAAACAGAGATATTCTTTATGGCGCCCTTACGGAATACGGCTACGAATGTGTTCAGCCCGACGGCGCATTCTATCTCTTTGTAAAGGCACTCGAAGACGATGCGACAAAATTCTTTGAGAAGGCAAAGTCAAAGGAAATCCTCGTTGTTCCCTGTGACGATTTCGGCGTTAAGGGATACGTAAGAATTGCTTATTGCGTTGATAAGCAAAGAATCGTAAATGCTCTTCCCGCCTTCAAGGCGCTTGCAGAGGAATATAAAAAATAAGGCTATTATGGCTTAAACAATATAAAAAACGGACCACGTGGTCCGTTTTTTGTTATTCAGCGTTATTATTTGCCATTTCCTCGTCATATTGCTTCAATGCCTTCTCAAGCTCTGCGTATTCCTCGTCGGATTCAAGGCCGTGTAAGGTGTTGCTTTCGTCAAAAGAATAAGCAATTAAATTGTTTTCATCCTGCTCGTTATAGAATACGGCGTAATCCTTTTTAAAGGTTTCGCTGTAATAGGTGAACAGAACATTAAAAACCAGCTGAGAGCCGTCCTTGCCTGTGAAAAATAAGATATTGTTGATTTTCTTTTCCATAGATTGTCCTTTCATTTAACATGATATTAGTTGCCCTATTCGCTACGCCACGAGACTGCGGCATATCGCACCGTAGGTATATCGTTTTAGTTTGTCTGCTTCGTCAGACAAACTAAACTTTCCACGTGGGTCATAAGACCAAAAGGTATATTTTTGTGCCAAAAACGGGGGTTGTAAAGCCAAAAGGTATATTTTATGCCAGCATTGCTGCGACGATAACAGACAAGAATGCGATTATAAAAGTACCTATTTCACAAACCTTCCAATAATCGATTATCGTTTGTTCGTCCTCTGTGAGACGAATATGATCAAGCATATTCCATATAACGATGCTGGATATAATAAAATGAATTGCAAGCGGCAAAATGCCTATGCAAAGAATGCCATTCAGCAAAAGTCCAAAAACAATATCTAAAATGGCATAAATCACATGAATGATCGAGGTAATCCGAAAGTATTTCAGAATAAATCTTGCTTTGCGATTTTCTATTACGATTGAATGCTTTGAAGGCTGTATAGCTTTCTGCGTTTTTCGATACTCTTTCCGTTTTTCAAGAAAAATGATAGTTCCCATTCCAATAGCACCGACAAACGATACGCACCAACAAACACCAAAATTAAATACCCAGTACCACCACGGACGTGCAACGAGTGTAGCCAGTGATCCATCTTCTTGCGCCTTGTAGACTTGATATGTATCAAAATAAAATTCGCCGTCTTGGAATTCGTCCGTATATTCGTTTTCCCAATCGTAACTCAAATCAATATCATCTGATTCTTTCTTTTCAACAAAAGTTCCGTTTGATGAATCATAAATGTAAGCATCAGCAGAATTATATACAATGAGTTGATTATTGGAAAGCTCAAAGTACACATTTCTTAAATACGGCGTCGATACCGCCCAAAGAAATCGGCCTTCTTCAGAATAGACATTTACATAGGAGGCATCATTATAGCATACAAAAATTTGATGTAAATCTTCATCATGTAAAACCGTAGCAATTTCGTCTGGAGCAAACAGTTCTACCTGCACCGTTTGATAGTTTTCGTTATCTCGTGTGCATATTGATCTGCCTACCAAACCGGTAGCAATCCCAGTGAGAAATATCAGTATGAAAACAACAAATAAAATTCTTTTGGTACTTGTCATCGGTCTTACACCCCCTTTATAGAAACTTTGATATGTTATACTAAACTGCTGTAAAATGAACTTTCGAGTTTTGCTCGAAACTTATATTTGTCCCTGATAATTTAGTGAAGTTTTTGCTTTGCAAAAGTGAAGTTACTCACTTCGCCCTCAGGCGAAACTTCACTCACACAGTGAACTTCACTGCCGAAGGCAACTTCACTTGCCCGTAAGGGCAAACTTAGTTGTTGAAACTATTGTTTGTTGAGACAAACAATAGTTTCAACATGGGTCATAAGGTCAAAAGGTATATTTTTAGGTCAAAAACGGGGGTTGTAAAACCAAAAGGTATATTTTATACATCAAAAATTACTAAGTGATCTTCTTCGCCGGGAGGCAAAAATCTCCATTCTTCGCATTTTCGTACAGATGGCGTAAATGTCTCAAAATAAACTCCGTTTGTAAAATCAATACGCAAATCACCCAAAGGACTTATATCAAAGCTTTTAACGGTTGCATTTTCAAAATGCTTTTCAAAGTCGTGCATGGCAACATCAAAAATGCTCGATGTTGCGGTAATTTCTTTTTGAGTGCTTTGCTCCTCATAATCGTAGTACCCATTGTTTAATGATTCATCGTGAGGCAAGAAAATATCTCTGGATGCGAGTAATATCTCTTTTCCTTTTACGAAACGCCAAGACGTTTGAATATGAAACCTATACTCGGGAATAACATCTCCTTCGCCATCTTTGACATCGTTCCCCAAATTGAAGCAAAGCATATCAAGACATCTAAAAATACTGTTAAATATTGATCCAATAATTCGTTTCATTTTTATTCCTTTCGATATGTTATACTAAACTGCTGTAAATTGTATTTTCAAGTTTCGCTCAAAAATCACATTTTTCCTCATCCGTTTTCCTTTGCGGTGGTGATGGAGGCGATGAGTTTTCTGCGAATAGCACCACATTTATTTGCGAGTGTTTTATATGTATTTTCATCGATCGAGCCAACCTTGAAGAGAATTTCCAACCAATAATCAGTTTCGTAACATTCTTTGAGTGCTATTTCAAGCTTATTTATAAAGTCTGCGGTACTTTGTGCGTATTTGGCTTCATAGCTGTTCGCACCGATTGACGAGCAGGAACGTAGAAGCTGATTTACAAAGACAGCTCTACCCTTTATAGTATCGCAAACGGCTGTTATTTCTATGGTAAGCTCGACTGCGAGTTCTTTAATTGTTTTATTCATAAATTTTACCTCTTTTAAGTTCGCTTTGCGAACGCGATATGCACATTCGGTGCGCGATATATTTGCTCCGCAAATGCGATATTGTCTCGCGATGCGATATAGCGATATATTCGCCTTTGGCGAATGTGGTAGAAAGCACGCTACATATAAATCCTCACGCCATATGCGCACACAGTGCGCTCACGTGCCGAAGGCACATATCGCGCCGCAGGCATATCGCTTGCCACAAGGCAAATATCTCAAATCCGTGAGGATTTATATCGCTTTAGTTTGTCTGACGAGTCAGACAAACTAAACTTTCCACGTGTTGAGTATACGGAAACATATCCACGCCCTGCATCCTTTTTACCTTATAGCCGTTTTTGGTAAGGGTGGCAAGGTCACGGGCTAAGGTTTCGGGATTACAGGATATATAAACTATGCGCTTGGGAGACAGGGATATCAAGCTGCGGAGGAATTGCATACTGCAGCCTGCGCGGGGAGGGTCGGTTATGACCACGTCTACGCTTTCGCCCTTTTTTGCCATATCACGCATAAAATCTCCTGCGTCGGCGTTATAGAATTTTATGTTTTGTATTCCGTTCTGCTTTGCGTTTTCTTTAGCGTCGTTAACCGCATCGCTATTTATTTCAACGCCTATTATCTCCTTTACGGAGTCTGCCATGGTCATACCTATAGTACCTGTACCGCAATAGGCATCTATCACTCTTTCCTTACCTGTAAGGGATGCGTATTCCTTTGCTATGGCGTATAGCTTTTCCGTCTGAACGGGATTTATCTGATAAAAGGAGCGAGGACTGATTCTGAAGGATAAGCCGCACAGAGTGTCTGTAATATAACCGTTTCCGTATAAAATTTCGCTATGCTCACCTAACATTAGGGGAGTTTCCGTAGGGTTAATATTCCATACAACCGTAGTAATCTCGGGATGACGGCGCAAAAGCTCGTTTACGAAGGAGCGCTTTGATTTAAAATCACCCTTAGCGGTAACAAGCGTCACCATTATTTCTCCCGTGGAAAAGCCCTTTCGTATCAGGATATGCCTCAAAAAGCCCGACCCAGTGTTTAAATCATAGGCTTTTATCTTAAAGGAGGGGCAAAGCTCCCTTACGGTTTTTACAATGGGCTCAGCGCACTTATCTTCAAGCATACATCCGTTAACAGGCGTAATTCTATGGGTTGCGGATTGGTATATACCCGATATTATTTTGCCGCTTTTTACACCGAAGGCGGATTGAATCTTGTTTCGGTAAAAGCATGGGCTTTCCATACCGATTATTTCTTCTACGTGTCCGTACTTACCAAGCAGCTTAATAAGCTTAACCTGCTTCATAGAAAGCTGCTCTTTATAGGTAAGATTCTGCAGCTGACATACGCTACATTTTTTTGCGTATGGTCAGGGCTTCATTGGTTTCTCCTTTATTTTTTCACTACACCGAGCTTGTTGTATATATACACAGGCACGGCGCTCCAGCCGTGACACAGGCTTCCCGCGTTGCCAAAGGCCTCCGAGCCCTCAAGTGTTTCCCACACGGTTGTGGAGTCTGCATCAAGCATTTTCTTGTAATTTTGTCTTATTTCTTTTAAAATATATTCCTTGTATCTTTCCTTATCCGTAAGCATCATAGCCTCGTATTTCCAGATATTCATACTTAAGGAGGAGGGGGTAAGCTTATTTTCTGCTATGCTATCGCAGATTTTTACAGCCTCGTTATCGAAGGCGGCTCCGCAAAGCACCGCTAAGGAATTACCCAAGGCAGTATACTGCTCCATTCCCGAATGGAGGGTAAAAAGTCCGTTTGAGTGAAGGAATTCTTCTCTTATGAGAGCTCTCATTTCCTTCGCTATCTCACCGTATTTAAAGGGTATATCCGCCATTTCACACATACTCATATAGCTATCAAGAGCTAAAACGAAAAGGCAGTTTATAATAAGGTCGGAAACAGGCTTTTCATTACCGTAAAGAGCGCCGCTAAGATGCTCTGACCAATCGTAGAAATTCCACATTTCCGTTCCTTTAAATTTCTTTACAAGACCCTTTTCGCTGTTACTTAAAAACTCGTCAAGGACTCCTTCAAGCTTATATCTGTATTTCTTTATAAGTGAGGTATCCCCCGTATAAGCTGCATATTCCATCATTCCAATTACATAGTATAGAGAGAATGAAGGAATCGCAAGGGTTGTGCCGCAGGGAGCGCAGATAGACAGAAGTCCGTCGTTGCGCCTGTCCTCGGAAAGGAGCACGAGATTCGACCTTGCGTAATCTCTGTTTCCATCCTTGAAGGCGTAATAGCCGCAAAGCATCTGATTTCTCGAATCGAAGGCGTAAAGACATTGCTCACGCCAGGGGGTATCCACGTAATGCTCCATCATACAAAGCCTTAAGGTATTTACGCATATTTTGTATATGTGTCTGTCAAGATGTGTATTTATTGTACACTCCTGCGTTTCTACACTATATATTTGAGGCAAAATACCAACGTAGTTAATTTCAATTTCTCCGTCGGTTATAATTTCCATATATCTGCCGCATATACGAAGCATATAATCGGTAAAGATATTTCGCCCATTTTTCGCTTTGTACTCAAAAAAGAAGCTACGGTCGTGGATTTTTGCGCGCACTCTGCCGTTATCAAGGCTTTCTCCGTAGGCTACGGTAAGCAGATTTTCTCCCTTTGATACGATATCAAGGGTAGCAATGCCCACCGTCTCGCAGCCTAAATCTACAAGGTAACCAAAAGGCTTTTTTTTTATTTCCTTTATTTCCACCCGTTCTAAAACCTCTTGCTTTTTAATTGGACGGGGGAAGAAGCTAACACTTTTATTAACAGGCACTGAGGGTAAATAACCTACCTCGTTCTCCAACGTTGCATCGTAGCAGAAGGTAAAGCCAAGCTGACGGCTAACGTAACGCATATTACCGCTTTTATAGGCGGGATTTACTCTTGACAGGGTGCTTTCGTTACTTACGCAAGCTACTTTTTCGTTCGCAATTATTTCGTATATCAGTCCACCCTCGGCTTTTCTGTAACGCTGAGTGTCCACACCGCAATAATACACAAGGATTTTTACAATATTATCCCCACTATTTAAAAACGGGGTAATATCCACGGTATCGTAGATTTTATAATGCTCAAAATCTCCGTACTGACCCGACGCTGCGTATTCTCCGTTTATATAAAGAGTGTAATCTGTGTCGCAGGAGAGGTTTATAATAGCTTTTTCATACACTCCCCCAAGGATATCTACGTATTCCGTATATTGATCGGCAGATTTTTCACAGTCTGCGTATATCCATTTACTCTTTTCAAATACTGACATTCAAATTCCCCTTTTAAAGGCTTAATTCCATTCCGTCATAGGCAACGGAGGCGCCAAGCTCCCTTGCCGTTTTTACAATTTCCGCGTGAGGCTTATGTAAGGACGGAGCTATATGGGAAAATATAACCTTAGTTTTATCCGTAATCATTCCTTCGCTTCTCAAGGAGGGAAGCATTACTCGAAGCATAGGAATGGAGTTATGCTCTCCTATTCTGTAATCTCCGTTGTAGTCCCCCATTGTGGCATCGAAAATCGCCATATCAAAATCCGCTCTTTTTATGAAATTATAGGTTTTCGTAAGAAGCCAAGCTCCGTCGCAGCCGTAGAAAAGCTTCTTGCCGTTTATCTCCAAAATAAGATGCTGTGGAGCGGCATCGGGATCGTGGTTGGCAAGAGCTCCCGTTACGAACACGCCCTCTTTAACCGCATATTTTACGTAAGGAGTCATTCTTACGAGCTCTACGTTCTTGATTTCGGGAACAATTGCATCCTCTCTTACCCATATACGTATGGGGGTTTTTCTGATTTCCGCTATTTTTTCAATATTTTCTGCATTAAAATGATCATCGTGGATATGGCTTATAAAAATATCCGTTATTCCCTTTTGATCAAGCTCTGCGATACGCAAGGAGTCAAGCACGTGCATACCTGCATCGATAAGATATTTACCGTTTACAAGAACGGAGGATGCTCTGCGCTCATCCATACCGAAGGAGTCCTTAAGCTCATTTTTAAGCTTTTCGGAAAAATCGCAGGCGCACGTACCTAAAAACTTAATATTCAAGGCTGTATTCTCCATTTAAATTATTTCAAGCCAAGTAAGGCTTCCTTATTGGTTACGAATTTTACGTCCTTTGCCTGTGACATCATTTTGAGGAATTCCTCAAAACGATCCCAGGTATTGTGAATATCGAACTCATATCCGTGTCCCCATACGTAGTAAACGGCAGGGGTCAACGGATCGTCCTTGAGATTCAAGAATTTTTCACCAAGCTCAAACATCTTGTCCCATTCCTTATGATGATATACCGAGGGATGGAATTCGTGAAGATAATCCTGGGGCTCGAAGCTATGGGTGGACGTAACGGTACGGCAATACTTTATTCCCGTATTATTTTTAATGATCTGCGATACGCGTCTGTCGTAATCTCCGCCGGGATACGCAAAGCCCACAACGTCGTATCCGCAAAGCTCCGAAAGCTTTACCCTGTCGGTTTCAACCTCATAAATAATGGTTTCATCCGTGTGACGGGCAAGGCAGGGGTGAGTAAGGCCGTGTCCCGCAACCTCGTGTCCCGTATAAATATGCTTTACATCCTCGGGCTTTACCTTTATATGGTCTACTCTTGTGCCCTCTCTGTCAAGATATCCGTCCATACCGAGGAGTCCGTAGTTAAGATTGAAGGTACATTTCATTCCGTATTTGTTAAAAAGCTCTACCAAGCGTATATCCTGTGTTACGCCGTCATCATAGCTGAAGGTTAAGTATTTCATATTCTTCTCCTTTTAATTATCTACTACCATTACCGCAACGCCGTCGGGAATTGCTACAACGGAGGGATTCTGTTTATTTAAAATTTCCTTTGCGATTTCAAGGGCGTTTTCAATGCTTTTTGCAGGTGTCATATGAAGGTCTCGTACTAACTGATCCTCGGCATCGGAAACGTAAATTACCGTGGCTCTCTTAAGTATTCTTAAGAAGATCTGTGTCTGCCACTGATCGGGTACGGTTTCGTTCCTTCCCCTTTCAAGGAATATCTGCATAGTCTTGTCAATATTGGGCTCGTCGGCTAACTGACGGTAGAAGCCCTCTCCGCCGTGGCCGTCGTTGGATTTTGCCAGCATTATGATAACGCCGCCCTCCTTGACTGTTGCCTCCGCGGCAGTCATACCCTTTACCGCCTGGTAGATATTCTGGTCAAGGGGATATCCTCCGTTTGTGGAAATAACCACATCTGACATTATGGGCTTTGCCTGACAAAGGTCCGAAAGGAAATCGCATCCTGCAAGATGCGCCGCTTCAACGTCGCCCGCAACAGCATAGATTGCTTCCTTCTTTTCGTTTATAACTACGTTTACTATGTATGCAAGTCCTGCCGCCTTAGCCGCCCAAAGCATATCCTCGTGAATGGGATTGCCGGGGAGAACACCTGTTCTTGCTTTAGGATGGGCGATAAACTCGGAGCAGTGGTTAGCAAGAACGCTTTCCCTTGCGGCAACACCGGGAAGCACGCTCTTTCTGCCACCAGAAAAGCCTGCGAAAAAGTGGGGCTCAATAAATCCCTCGGAGATAAGAAGATCCGCTTCGTAGGCAAGACGGTTGATCCAAAGCTCTCCGCCAGATGGCAAAATACCTATTTTTACAAGATTGTCCTTGTCGGCGCAATCGTGAACTACGATTTTTTCGTTTCTTACTATATCCTCGCCGAACTTTTCAATAAGCTCCTCCTTTTTAGTGTCACGGTGACAGCCTGTGGCTATTAAAAAGGTAATGTCCGCGTCGGGATTTACGCTTCTTATTTCCTCAAGCATAGGAGGGATTATAATTTTACTTGGCACGGGTCTTGTATGGTCGCTTGCTATAATTACTATTTTTCTTTTATCCTTTGCAAGCTCTGACAGCTTTTTTGAGCCTATTGGATTTTCCATAGCGCTCTTAATAAGATCTATACCCGTTTTTTCGGGCTTGTACTCGTGAAGCTTGGAAACAAGCGTTCCTTTAAAATCCTCTCCTGCGAAATCGTAGGTAATATGCTCTTTTCCGTATGGGAATGATACCTTTGTCATAATTTTCTCCTTTAATGTTAATGAGTCTTTATTATTCATAACGAGATACCTTATACTTACCCTTAACCACTCTCTCGTTATAGGTTATATAGGAGCGCTTTCTGCATTTCAAAATCAGCTTACGCCCCTCCTCCTTATGGGCGTAGACGGGTACGAAATTAGCCGTCAGCCGCTTAAGCTTTTCCGCAAGAATCTCTACGTATTCCTTTCTTTTACCTATCACCGTGGGGCAGGCAAAGGAAAGACGATAGTCGAATTTTTTGCCGAAATGCTTGGCTATAAGAATATATCTGGGATTCTGTATAGGGGAAAGCATCTCTGTAATGGCGGCATTGAAAATATTCTGGTCGTGAACCGAGGCGTTTCTCAATTTTAACGTGACGAAATGCGCGTTTTTATCAACCGTTGCGTCAACTCTTGACGAGGGAGCTATAAGCTCACATTCATTAAGCGTTCTGTACACCGCTATTCCAAGCTGCTTCATCGAGTGAACGGGGCTTGCGTGTATTAACGCCCGCTTTATGAAAAATCCCGCTACCCAGGTTGCGGGAACAAGAAGAACTATCCCAAGCAGCATAAATATAGGATTAAGCTCGGGGCGAACAAGCGCCCTCAAAAAAGCGCCAACGAATGATGCGATAGCGGCAGACGTAAGAGCCAATATTCCGTAATTCCAGAAGGTAAATACGGGTATTTTCTTTTCCTTCGGTATCTCCGCTTCAACGTTTATTGCAAATTTGCCGTCCGCAACCTCGTTTTTCCATTTTCTTGAAACAAGGCTTCTGTCCCTTGAACGGCGGAGCATTTCCTCATTTATACGGTCAATTCCCTCCTTGCTATACGGAGGACGAATAGGGGAGATTCTTTCTATACCCGCTTCGATTACTCCCGTATCGTAATGGGGTCCCATAAAGGAATCAAAGCGGCGCTTTAAAATATCGAAATCACAGGAATTCAATACAGTCTCATCCCGATTGAGAAGCTCGCTTATCCTTTCCGACGTCTTTTCTTTTATAAGATGGTCGGGCTCCACAGTTACAAGATGCCATATATTTGCGCTTTTTTCAGGATCGTTCTTATCTATTCTTATGGCTCTTCCCCTCATCTGATTGGAAAGCACGAAGCTTCCGACAAAGCTTGCAAGAATAAGAGAATTGATACAAGGGGAATCCCATCCCTCTCCAAGGAGGGATTTTGTACCTACAAGTATCTGTATTTTTCCTTTTTCAAAAAGCTTGCCCACGTAGTCAACAGAGCGATGCAAGGAGCCTGAAAATTCAACTACGCTGTAATCCGTGCCCTTAATCTCCTTTTTACTGTGCTTAATATCGGAGAGGTCTACGGAATTCGGTAATATGATAAGAGTTCCCGAAAGAACGCCTATCTTTACGTTTTTCCCAAGTCTTCTGAGGGCTTCAAAAATACTTACCACGTTAACGGAATTAAAGTTCTCCGCCGTGGATATTTTATCCAAATTTTCTTTTTTGATATAGTCCGTCAGCACCAGCATACGGAGCTTTTCTCCCATTGCCTCTATTTCGCTTTCGGCTATCTTATTTATACTGTTAAGCTTTCCTACGGAGGATATAAGGGTACGCTTAAGCCTTTCCGTAAGATGTAAAAATACCTTTTTCTTTTCGTAGACCTGGTGCTTTCGCAAAACGGATATTATTTTTTCTTTACAATCCTCCGACAAAAGCTCCGAATCCAACAGGAACTGAATTGCGGTTTCACCGTAGCTGAGCTTGAAGAATGGCAGACCTTTTCCTGCCACAAGCTCCTTTACAAGCCTTCTGCTTATCTCAAATCCGTAATATCTAAAAAGCGTAAGGAGAGCAATATACTCCTTTGCGGAGCTGAAAAGGCTCTCATAATCCTTGCTTTCGTTAATTTTTTTGCAAAGCTCCGAAAGCTCCTCCATAGAACCGATTTCGGAAATTGCGGCTCTCGCTCTTTCCTTATGCTCTGTAAAGGCTTCCGTTTCCTCTTTTGTGGGATAATTGAAATATACGTAATCCTGATGAGGACAAAGAGTGTTCTGTCCCACAAGCTCGGGGACAAATATTTCCTCGTCGATCTCTCCGCATATTGATGTATATCTGCTCCATTCCGAGCCGTCGGAATCGTAGGGCGGTGTTGCGGTAAGGGCAATTATTTTTACGTCCTTATCAAGGGATGAAATGAATTTTTCAAGGGCTCTTTGCCATTCGTTTTTAAGATGGTGCGCTTCATCCAAGCATACTGTTTTGATGCCGCATTTTTTCATTTCGGAAAGAATATCTATATCGGAGCAGTCAATATCGCCGTCTTCACTCTCCGAAACCTTTTCCATAGCGGTATATAACGCTTGATAAGTTATGGAATTTATAAGCCGTGCTTTATGTATATCATTGGAAAACAGGGAATCAAAATCTTCCTTGTTTTCAAGAAACATATCGTAAAATCTTTTCCCCCATTGCTGTCTTATGGCAGTGGTGGGCGAAAGAATAATACAAGGAGAGCCGATACGGCGTATAAGCTCAAGACCGAGAACTGTTTTTCCGCTTCCCGGTGCGGCGACTATATTTATTTTTCCATCCTTAAGATAGGTATTGGCATTGTCAATAACTCTCTTCTGATAATCGCGGAATACTCCGTGGAAGCTTACGTTCCTGAAATCCATAGATGTTCCTTTCTTCATAATATGATTTTATTGGTTTGCTATAAAATATGCTATAACAACGGTGGCTACCGTTACGCATAAGCTTATAATAAGATCTGATTTTATCCTTTCCCGTAATTCGTCTATTTCAAATTTGGCATTATCGCATCTTCTCTTAAGGTATTTAATAAGAGATGGGGACGGGCGTCTTATTACAATATGCTCCTTGTCGCTTATGTATAGAGATAGCTCCTGAATTTGCATGCTTGTTCTTGATTCCTTTTTTGGAAGATACAGAGTCAGATATTCAATTTTATCAAGCATAAGAGTCATACCCTCGTATGTTATACTGTCCTCGCTAACCCATACGGACGGCTCCTTGAAGCAATTTATTATCAAGCTCATCACTATCATAAATAATGTGCACAAAATCATCGTGCAAATAAAGGCTACAATAATGGCAACCGATATTTTTCCATACTCTATGACACCGAATAACGAAAGAACAATATCGCAGATAAGAGCGCCGGGGATGCCTATTATAAAAATCTCCAAAAAAACAACGGTTAATGACGAGCAGTAAATTCTTTTATATCCTTTCATTATGAGCTAACTCCCGTACTTTTTAAATTCGAGCAATTCAAGGCTCGGTGTTTCGGAATTAAAGCTTGGCTTCGGCAACGTTACTGTCCTTGTATATAATTCTGTCTCCGCAGGTGTTCAAGCCATCCTGGAAAGCGAGGAATTCCTCCTTGGATGCAAATAAGGGTTTAAATTCCTTGATGATTTTTTCAGCTCGCTTGCCATCGTTTTCAAGCAATATTTTCAGCATGGCTATCTGCCATTTTGCGTTTGTTATACAAGCCGCATCGGGATCAACGATATAGAAATCCTTACCGTGACCCGTTCCCGTGGCTCCGCCTGCATAAGGATGTACTACGGGCATTATGGTTGAAAGATCCCCCATATCAGTACTGCCGGAGCTAACGTGACCGTCGGGGTTAAATTCTACGCCCACCATTTTTGCCGCTTCTGCGGCTACGGATATCATGTTCTTATCGTTAACCAAGGGAGCATAACCCGGCATATCTATAATTTCGATATTCGTTCCCATTGAAAGGGCGGCGCCGATTAAGGCTCTGTTGATTTTTTCGTTGTTTCTTACTATGGCGTCATAGGTCCTTCCACGAACGTAGCTTTCCATCTGCACTCTTTCGGGAATAGCGTTTACCATATCTCCGCCGTGAGTTATAATGGGATGAAATCTTATAAGATCAACATCTTTAAAGGTTTCACGAAGGGCGTTTACTGCGTTTATGCCGCAATTTGCCGCATAAAGGGCGTTTCTTCCGTCCCAGGGAGAGCCTCCTGCGTGAGCTGCGGTTCCCTTATAAATAACGTTTTTGGCAATGCATCCTACAGAGCCTGCATTACAGCCGTATCCGCATGCCGTATGAACCATAAAGGCAATATCCACACCGTCAAAAAATCCGCGGTAAAGAAATTCACTTTTCCCTCCGAGGTATTTTATCTTGCCCTGCTTTTTAAGCTCCTTGCGATACTCTATTTCAAGAAGCTCCTCTGCGGGAACGGCACAAAGTCTGATACTTCCGCACAATCCGTCAAGAATTCCGTCCTCCTTTAACGCCGCCGCAATCCCCAAAAGGGTTGCGCTCTGGGCGTTATGTCCGCAGGAATGTACTGCACCCGTTACGGGGTCGGCATCCTTATGGGATGGGCATATTACGGAGTCAAGCTCACCGAGGACAAGCACCGTAGGTCCCTCTCTGCCCGTATCAATACAGGTAACGAAGCCCGTGATTCCCTCTGCTCTGGTTAATTCATAGCCCAAAGACTCAAAGGCATCCTCCAGATATTTTGAGGTCTTCACCTCTTTATATCCCGTTTCGGGATTGTTCCATATGTATCTTTCCGCATCAAGAATCAGCTTTCTGTGCTTTTCTACCACGTTTGATATTTTGTTCATATCTTCATCTCCTCCTTATCAGCCTTTTCTACGGACTTTTTTACTCCCAGTTCCGAAAGACTGCTCACAATGGATGCTTTGTTTTCGTATGAGATTTCATTATAATTCAACTGATTCAAGGAATATAGATACATTTCTATTCCGGAATCGAATTTCGATTCGTCGAGATTTATTTTTATAAGTTTTTTTCTTAATCGTAGGGCTGTGTTAACCTCTGTTTGCACATGCTCTGACAGTACCGCATTTTCACTGCTTAAAAGAATGACTGACGAGGATTTTGTGATTTTGTCTGCTATTACATTCATCCAGTTATCTCCGGCGGGAATTCCTGCATCGTACCAAACTCTTACACCGTTAAATTGAAGGAATGCAAGAAGCTCGTTAGCTGTTTTTCTATCCTTATGTGAATAACTTAAGAAAACGAAATTTTCGCTACCTTGATACGGAGCTTCAACATAAGCAGTATCCAAGAACCTCTTTTGCTTTTCTCTTGCCTTTTCAATAAATGAATCAAGCTGTTTTTCAATAGCTGAAAAATTAAATTTGGTGGTTTCTCCGCCATAAACGAGGATGTCGTCAAATAAATATCTGTTTTCAACCATAACATCTGCGGCTACAACTCCCATATTAAGACGGGATTCCTTTTCCGCATCAGATAATCCCAAGGAGTTTATAAGCTCAATCTGCGCTTCTCTGCTTATATATGCTCCTATTATGGGGACGGCTTCTCCGTAGCCTGCTTTTATGTGCTGCAAAAATTCTATGTTTTCGCTCGTCATTGCAAGGATAGCGTTTTCGTTTCCGTAAATGGCATCAAAAATATCCTTCTTGTTAAAGCCTGTGAAGCCGTAATTGGTACGGTATTTAAAATCGCAGGAATCTATTTCTTCCATAGCGCTGAGCTTTCTTTCCACAAAGTAAGATTGCACAGGCGTTCCCTTATCCTCACAAACAACCTTGTTTATAACTCTGAAGCCTCGTGACTTCATATGTTCTCTTGTTTTCTGTCCAACGCCAAGCGTAAGACCGTAAAAAATCATTAACATATTTTTTCCTCCTTTGTAAGACAACCACGCCCTCACCGTGGGTTAAGGCGGTAAAAAGAATATTTTTGTGCCAAAAACGGGGGGGTGTAAAGCCAAATGATATATTTTAGAACCAATGTTTTTTCATTTTTTTCAAAAATTCTTCTGTAATTGGATACCCAGAACTTTCACCAATTACTGAATCAATAGAGCAATACGGACAGAGTGCTGTGCCCTTTGTGTCAAGAATCCATTCTGTTATTTCCGTTGGAGAGAAAATCTTGAGACAATAAAAGCATCCGCAAACAGAATCTCCCTTTAAGCTTTCTTTGTTGTTTTCACAGTATTTGTGTGCAGCAATAACATCATCTTCTATTTTACAAAAGGATTTCAAAATCTCCATATTGGCATCATTGTTTTTGAATTTTATGATTGTCGCCCCGTGACGATTATTTCTATCACTGTGAAAAATCACGTAAATTTCTTTATTATCGTGTGTAATTCCCACACCACATACTTCTTCAGGTTTTATAATAGCTTTAAACCCACAAAGCAATCCTTTTCGTTTAAGGCATCCATCTTCTACCCAGATCAAGCAAGCCCGCTGATTCAGATAAAATAGAATTATTCCTGTGGCAAGGAGCATACACACCAAAGATAGAATTCCAACTGATAACAATGTTGTATTGCTCTCATTAATTGCACGTACAATCATAGTAATCCCTGCAATATCAAAACAAATTAGAATCGCTAAAATGATACTATATGTTACCAGCCATTTAGTAGAAAAAATAATCTTTTTCACAGACTATTACCTCCTTGTAAGACAAACGACACTTTCGACATGGGTCAAGACTCCAAAAGGTCTCAAAACCTGTAAAAAACGGGGGTTGTGAAAGCAAAAGGTCTCATTTTTCTTTTGTTGCTTCTGTATGTACTTGATAAGCTATTACACAGTTTGTATTTACATAACAATTGAGGGTAACCTTTGCGTTTAACAGCTCTGCCTTCGTCGCTTTTTTTGCATAGTCAGAAATTCCATTCACTATGTTATAGTACTTTTTGCCGTTTTCATCTGTTAAAATAATACATATAATTACGAAGTAATGCTTAGATATGGGATGAGTTAAAAACGACAACTTTTTGCAAGTGATTTCGATGCTTTGTTCGCTCATAGATTTGATTTTATTTATCTTTGTATAGATTATAAATCGACGAAGAAAAAGAAAAGTGAAAAAAATAGTGAAACCAAGAATAATGGGTGTAGCGCCAAAAACAATTCGTTTTGAATGCGCAGCATCTTCAGTCAAAAGTCCAACAATGAATACAATAAGAGCCATTACAAAGAACATAATTGCAGCACCTAAATAATCAAGAAAAGCGTTTTTCATTGTTTGCTTTTGTATTGATAAAACATCGGAGCTTGATCGGTCTATGTTTCGTCCTTCTTTTCTTTTGCGTGATTTTTTCGACATTTTAATCTCCTTTTAGTTCGCTTCGCTCACGTTATATACTCCTTCGGTGCGCGATATGCTTTCTCCGCAAGCGCGATATTGTTTCGCATTGCGAAACAGCGATATGTTCGCCGGTGGCGAACGTGGTGGAAAGTACGCGAATATAAATCC
>JAZQLK010000272.1:0-16223 GCA_045542635.1 Eubacteriales bacterium | reverse complement strand
GTGGAAAGTATGCGGTTTTCATTATCAACTATGCAAGCGCCAACCTGTGTGCTTGGATCCTTGGAGCGCATTGATGCCAGCAAGGCAACTCCCATAAAATATTCGTCCCAGGAAATATAATTCTGTCTTTTCATAATAGCTCCGTTTAAAAGTTTACTTTAATTTATTGTAGCATTAAAAAAATTGATTGTCAAGTGTCCTTATTTTCCGTCGTTTATTCAAGATAATTGACAAACTCTCCCACGCGTGATATAATCAAATCAACAAACCTTTGTAAATTATGAGAAGTTTTTTATTATTGAGGATCTATGAAGCTTTACTTAACTGTTATAGGAATAGCTATGGCGGCTATATCCTTATTCAATATTTTATTTGAGCTTGGCTCCTGGTACTACGTAATAGCTGCTGTTGTATGGTGTACCCTTCTTCAATTTATTCTTGACGGCTTAGTCGCTATTACGGTAAACAAGATGCCGAAGGGATGGTTTCACGTTTATAATTCCCTTTTCAACGTAAGCGACAGAGAGATAAGGTTGTATAAGAAATTAAAGGTAAGCCGTTGGAAGGACAAGGTGTGGGAGCTTGGCGGTCTTGGAGGCTTTAGCAAGAAGACCGTAAAGGAGCCTTTAAATGCGGAATACGTTGAAAGGTTTATTATAGAATGCAATAAAGGGGTACTCGTACACAGGGTGTCATATTTTATTGGATTTATTGGCGTTTTGACCCTGCCCGACCCTTATAAAATCAGTATAGCCCTGCCCGTTGCTCTGGTCAATATGCTTTTAAACATTTTGCCGACCTTGGTGCTGCGGTCAAATACCCCGACATTAAAATCCCTTTACGAAAGACTAAAGCGTAAGGAAAACGCAAAAAAACATACCGTTGTATAAAATTTGTGACATACGGAGGACAAATATATGTTAAAAAAACGTAAGGATAGCTTTTTCGGTATACATCTTGATTTCCACGCAAAGCCCGAGGACGGGAGAATACAGGGTGAGGATTTACGGGAAGAGGATATAAGAAGAATCTGTCAGCTCCTAAAGCCGGATTTTATACAGATTGACTGTAAGGGTCACAGAGGATGGACCTCTTATCCCTCCAAAATAGGAAACGCGATGCCCGAATTTAAATTTGACACCCTTGCCCTTTGGAGAAAGGTAACCGAGGAGGAGGGCGTGGCTCTCTATATGCACTACTCGGGTGTTTACGATATGAAATACTGTAAGGAGCATCCCGAGGAAGAAATAATAACCGCCGACGGAGGACGTATAAACGGCTCCACCCTGCTTGACGGCAAATACTCCGACGATATTCTTATTCCTCAGCTTACCGAGCTTGCGGAGGTATACGGCGTTGACGGCGTATGGATAGACGGAGATTGCTGGATGGCGTGCCCGGACTTCCGTCCCGAATCCCTTGAAAAGTTTGAGAGGGCGACGGGAATCGACTTAAAGGGAGGGATCCCGAAATCCCCCTCCGACCCCTATTATCAGGAATACAGAGAGTATCACAGAGAGCTTTTCCGTAAATACGTAAGAAATTACGTTGACACCCTCCACCGTAAATATCCCGATTTTCAGATAGCTTCAAACTGGGCATTCAGCGATCATATGCCCGAGCGCGTGTCTGCAAACGTGGATTTTCTTTCCGGAGATCTGAATCCCTTAAACGGCTTTAACTCCGCAAGATACGCAGGACGCGCCCTTGCTCAGCAGGAAATGCCTTGGGATCTTATGTCCTGGAATTTCCGTATTTCCTTGAACGGCAAAAAGGGCTACGTTCCGAAGCATCCCAACCAGATCATGCAGGAGGCTTCTGCGGTTATCGCTCTCGGAGGCGCATTCCAGAACTATATACCCCAACACAGAGACGGCTCTCCCAATATGGTTGAGCTTGAAAGCCTGGAGGGAGTGTCTGAATTTATAAGGAAAAGAAAGGACTTCTGCTTCCGAGGAAAGCCCATTCACCAGGCGGCGCTTCTTTTGTCCACCTACGACAGGCATATGGAGGCGCAAAATCTCTTTTCCCGTACCGGATATGAAAGAGTAATGGGTATGACCTCCCTTCTCTGCGATATCGGTCAGTCCCTTGAAATCGTTTGCGAGCATACTCTTGAAAAATATATAAACGAATATGAAATGATAGTAATTCCCGAGCTTTTCTGCGGTCTTGAAGCGAATACCGTAGAAAGCCTTTACGTGTATGCAAGAAACGGCGGCAAGCTTGTTCTTGTAGGAAAAAACACCTGTAAGCTGTTTGCGGGGTACAAAAACGCTCCGTACAGTGTCAAGGCTATGGCGGAATTTGAAAACGAAAATGGCGTAGAAACCGCCAACGGCCACGACGGAAAAGCCACGAACGAATACAAGCCCTACCTTTTCGACCTTGACAAAACGGAATACGGCGCCCTCTATTCTCCCTGTGAGATCGTAAGTGAGGGAGAAATAAACGCATACGTATACGAAAGACACGTTAATGAAAGAGCGCCCGTTTCCGCAACCGTTCCTTACGGCAAGGGAAGCGTAACCGCCATCGGCTTCGATATAGGTATGCAGTACTTATCCTCGGAGCAGTATATG
This sequence comes from Eubacteriales bacterium, assembly GCA_045542635.1. Classification (GTDB taxonomy): domain Bacteria; phylum Bacillota; class Clostridia; order Oscillospirales; family CAG-272; genus RGIG2000. Next base: position 13,641 of record JAZQLK010000272.1, on the reverse strand, counting down.
CAAAGAAAGCTTATGAGGAAAATAACCGACAAGCTCTATTCTCCTATTGTAAAGGTAGAAAAGGCTCTCGGCAAGCTTGAAATTGTAGCTCTCGACAAGGATGGAGCTCTTATGATCCAGCTTGTAAACGGCAACGGAAGTCACGCAAGCTACGTCTCCGCCTCCGATGATATAATACCTCCCGTGCTTGATATAAAGCTTTCCGTTAAGCTTGAGAGTAAGCCCTCCGCCCTGATATTACAGCCCGAGGGTAAGCCCCTTGACTTTGAATACAAGGACGGATACGCATCCCTCTCCGTTGACAGAGTGGATATGCACAGCGTAATTGAGGTACGGAGCTGAAAAGGAGAAAAAATGACAGAATATATTTTTCCAAAAAGCATAAAGGACTGCTCCCGTAAGAATGGCTTAAGCGGTCTTTTAATAAAAAAGCCTATGCAGATAGGCCTTGCGGAAATAAATACAACCGTCTTCAAGGAAGGGGAATACGTAATTTTAGATTACGGCAAGGAAATGAACGGAGGCGTACGAATCCTTACCTTTTTCGGTCAGGGAGCACGTATTCGAATCCGCTTTGGCGAGAGCTTAACGGAGTGCTGCTCCGATATAGGCGGCGAAAAAAACGCCACAAACGATCACGCCACAAGGGATTTTTACACGGAGCTTCAGGATTATTCCGATATGACCTTTGGTAACACCGGCTTCAGATTTGTGCGAATCGACTTTTTCGGAGAGGCGGAAATCAAGTCGGTTATAGCCGTAAACCATATTTTAAAGAAGAAGCCTGTCTACCGCTACGACGGGGACGATAAGGAAATTGCGAAAATTTTCGAAACGGCGAAGCGTACCATAGATTTGTGCGCGGGACAGGATTACCTCTGGGACGGAGTCAAGCGGGACCGCCTCGTATGGATTGGAGACAGTCATCCCGAGATGCTTGCCTTAACCGCCATGTACGGCAGACTGTCCGTTATTGAGCGCTCCCTTGATTTTATAAGAGAGCAAACTCCTCTTCCCCGTTGGATGAACAATATTCCTATGTATTCTATGTGGTGGATAATCATTCTTGCGGATTATTATGAAAAGACGGGGGCGCGAGCTTACGTAGCCAAGCAGCTTCCTTATCTTAAGGGACTGATTGAGCAGATATCCGCTTGCGTTAAGGAGGACGGCTCTCTTGACTATCCATTTTACTTTGTGGATTGGCCCTCAAGCAATCAGCCCGACGAGGAAAACGGCGTACGCGCCATAAATATAATAGCCATACAGAAGGCGATAAACCTCCTGTGCCTCTTCGGAAAGGATGTAAAGACGGCTCAAGACACCCTTGATCGTCTGCTTCTTAAGAAAATGAATATTAAGAAAAGCAAGCAGGCGGCGGGGCTTAAGTATTTTGCCGTGGAACTTGACGAAAGCGACAAGGAGCTTCTTGTAAGCGGTGGCGCTAAGGGTATGTCCACCTTTATGAGCTACTATATATTAAAGGCGGTAGCCTCCTATGACAAAAGCAAGGCCGTAGAAATGATGAAGGAATACTACGGCGCAATGCTTGATAAGGGCGCAACCTCCTTCTTCGAGGACTTCGATATTGAGTGGGCGAAGGGCTCCTGCCGTATAGACGAATATCCCCTTGACGGAGAAAAGGATATTCACGGAGATTTCGGCGCTTATTGCTACAAGGGCTTTCGCCACAGTCTGTGCCACGGCTGGAGCGCGGGAGTTATCCAGTTTATAAAAGAGGAATGCTGACTCATCCTCCCGCTTTAAAAACCGTAATACTATATAAATTTAAAATAACAAGGAGAATATTATGAAGGTAACCTTTATGGGTGCGGGAAGCACCGTCTTTTCCAAAAACGTTCTTGGAGATACTATGCTCTGTGAAGCATTTCACGACGTGGAGATCGCTCTTTACGATATTGATGAATGCAGACTTAACGAATCCTATCTTCTCATTTCAAAAATGAACGAGTCCGTTAACGAGGGACGGGCAACGGTTAAAAAATACCTTGGCGTCGGAGAGCGAAAGGACGCTTTAAGAAACGCCGACTTCGTTGTAAACGCTATACAGGTAGGTCTTTACGACCCTTGCACAATTATAGATTTCGAAATCCCCAAAAAGTACGGCTTGCGCCAGACCATTGGCGATACTCTCGGCATCGGCGGTATCTTCCGCGGTCTCCGTACCATCCACGTCCTCAAGGATTTTGCCAAGGATATTGAGGAGGTTTGTCCCAACGCGTGGCTTCTCAACTACACAAATCCCATGGCGATACTTACAGGATATATGCTTCGCCATACCAAGGTGAAAACCGTAGGGCTTTGCCACAGCGTACAGGTATGCTCCGAGGATATTCTTACGTCCCTCGATATGAAGGACAAATTAGAGGGCAGACACGAAAGGATTGCGGGCATCAACCATATGGCGTGGCTTCTTGAAATAAAGGATAAGGACGGAAACGATCTCTATCCCGAAATTAAGGAAAGAGCCAAAAAGAAAAATGCGGAAGAAAAGCACGGCGATATGGTAAGATACGATTATATCGACAAGCTGGGCTACTACTGTACCGAATCAAGCGAGCATAATTCCGAATACAATGCCTTCTACATAAAGCCCGGAAGAGGCGACCTTATTGAAAAATTCAATATTCCCCTTGACGAATATCCCCGTCGCTGCGTAAATCAGATAGCAGGCTGGCAGAAGCAGTACGAGGAGCTTATGGCAGGCGGAAAAATCGAGCATACCCGTTCCCGTGAGTACGCTTCTCACATTATGGAGGCTATTTACACGAATAAGCCCTACAAGATTGGCGGAAACGTGCTTAACCGCGGAGTTATAACCAATCTTCCCTACGATGCTTGCGTTGAGGTGCCCTGCCTTGTTGACGGAGAGGGAATTCATCCCACCTACGTAGGCGAGCTTCCCTTACAGCTTGCGGCTATGAACTCATCAAACATCTACGCCCAGATGCTCACAATTGAAGCGGCTCATACTATGGATAAAAAGAAGATTTATCAGGCGGCAATGATGGACCCCCATACCGCCGCAGAGCTTTCCACCGATGAAATCGTAGCTCTTTGCGACGAGCTTTTCGAGGCCCACGAAAAGGCGGGCTTCCCCGTGTTATAAAATATGAAGCTTAATCTTGATTTGAATTTTCAAAACGCCATAAGGGTAAACCAAAGAGGCTTTTTAAAGGGTAGCGCAAAGCGGTTCATCCTTACGGATAACAAAACGAAGGAGCGTTCCTTCCGTGTGATCATAACCGACGACGTTAAAGAAATTACAGTCTATCAGGGCGTAATGACCGAAGCAAACGAGGATGGACACACCTATTTTATCGGCGACTTTTCCTCCGTTGAACGGGAAGGAGATTACTATATTGAGGCGGGGGGCTACCGTAGCCGTCAATTCGTCATTTACGAAAAGGCATACGATATATGCGAAAGAATAATGCTTGAATATTTCAAGTATCAAAGATGCGGTCATCCCCTCGGCTGGAACGGCTCCTGCCACCTTGACGACGGGATCATAAAGGAAACGGGGGAGCGCGTTGATCTAAGCGGAGGATACCACCAATCCTGCGATTTAAGAAAATCCCCGGGAGGGGTGTCTATCGGTGTTCTTTCCATGCTCCGCTTTGCCATGAAGGACAAAAGCGAGTGGGGAGAGATACTCTTAAGGGACGAGGCGCATTGGGCCCTTACCTATTACTTAAAGGTAATCCGGGATAACGGCGCTATGTATAACACCTTAAACGCTCCCCTCGGTTGGGATGCAAGAGTATTTTACAAGTCCCCCGCTCCCTCCTCGTCACAATGGAACGTGACCTCGATTTTGGCAAGCGGATATATGTATTTCAAGGATTCAGACCCCGATTTTGCGGAAAAATGCTTAAAAAAAGCCATACGTTCATATAATTTTATGACATCAAGTGAACGGAGCGACGAGCTGTACGTTCACCCCGAGGAGCCGCCTGTGGGTATGGACCAGGAATTCTTCTTTGACCTTTGCAAAAAGGGCTCTTCTGCAGACGTGGCATCTATGATATCCGCATCCGCAGATATGTACAGAGCGACGAAGGATACGAAATACGTTGACACCGTAAGGGAGTCTCTTCCCTTCCTTCTTTCCCACGTTACCAAGGGCTTTATTATTTTAAGAGATGATAACAAGGAAAGAACCGTAAACGCATCCTGTAGCTACAGCTGGCTTATGGGAGGACTTTTAGCCCTTTGCGATGCATATGAGCTTATACCCGATTTTGGCGGACTCAAGGTCAAAATCAGACACGCCCTCGATGAAATTTGCGCATATATGGATAAATCCGTATGGAGAACTGTGCAGATCCCCTATTACGACGGCGACCTGGACGTAATAGGCAATTTCACTACCAAAACAAGACGTCAGGGTATGAGGGATCTAAAGGAATACAACGGCTTTTATTACCAGGGCGACTTACATTATGCCCCCGCATACTCCCCGTACATAGGAATTTTCCTTGCAAGATGCTCCGCCCTTTTGGGAGATAAGAAATATCTTTCATACGCCCAATCCATTGCGGATACGCTTCTTGGCGCGAATATTCTCGATTCAAGCCACGTTCACGGAATTGGCTTTAACCATTGCTCTCACAAATCCTACGGACAGTTCTTCCCCTCAACTCCCTTTATTCCCGGAGCTGTGGGAGTGGAATACTCGTCCCTCGACCCTCACTCATCGTCCTCCGAGTTTGATATGCCCTGCGTGGGACTTTCTATGTATCTTCTCTCGGAGCTTTGCGACGCATACGCAAAATAAGGGTGGGAGTGTCGATAATTACGTACCATTGCCTTTCAAAGGCTTTGATAAATAAAAATAAAAATCTCGAAAGGAGAAAAATTATGGGACTTGAACTTGCACTTATTATCGTTGGTATTTTGATTGGTATCGTAGCCTTGGTTTCATTCTTTGTAAGCATCTGGCTTTCAGTAAAGTACGTGAAATTCAACCGCAAGAGAAACAGCTCCGGTATGACAGGACAGCAGGTGGCAAGAAAAATTCTTGACGATAACGGACTTCAGCACATCAAGGTAAAGGCAACGGGCTCGCTGATGTTCGGAAACAGCTACAGCCACTACTTCAAAAAGGTAAGACTAAGAAGATTCACCCGTCACGAAACCAGCTTGACCTCAGTTGGTATGGGCGCGCAGAAGGCTTCCCTTGCCATTCTCGCAAAGGAGGGCGATGCGGATATGAAGAGAAGGATCCGCCTTGTTCCAATTATGACCTTCGGCCCCTTTGCATTTATTCCTCTCATACTTATAGGCGCTCTTCTTGACCTTTTCATCTTCAACGAGAGCGGTATTATCACTCTTGTGCTTGCAGGCATCGGCTTCTTATTCTATTTCTACGCCGTTATTCTAAGTATACTTACACTTAAAACGGAGAAAAAGGCACAGGAGCGGGCTTACGAGATCTTAAAGGCTGACGGTATTGTTAACGAGGAAGAGCTTTGCGACATTAAGGAGCTTTTCAGACTTTACAACATCCAGTACGTAAACGATATAATTCTCTCTACTCTTGAGCTTATTTACAGAATACTTGAGATTGCGTACACCATCAAGAATAACGACTGATATCCTATGGCGGGAGCGTTTTTCAACGCTCCTGCTTTTTTATTTTATAATTTATAATATATATTTCAAATAATACTTGAAAATCAGTGAAACATATGATAAAATTACAGATAACTATTTAATTTTTTCCACGAAAGTGAGGATTTTATTTTGAATTTTGAATTATTGGCGTTAATTATATATTTCGTCGCAATGATAGGAATAGGCGTTGCCTTCTTCATTAAGTCCAAGAGCCTTAATGAAAAGGACTACTTCCTCGGCGGAAGACAGATGGGCCCTTGGGTAACTGCTATGAGCGCTCAGGCATCCGATATGAGCGCATGGCTCCTTATGGGTCTTCCCGGAAGCGTGCTTGCATTCGGTCTCGGTCAGGCTTGGATAGGAATCGGTCTTGCCATCGGTACCATTGCTAACTGGGTGTTGGTTGCCCGTCGCTTACGCAGATTCTCCGCAGCGGCTAACGATTCTATAACCCTTCCTCAGTATCTTTCCAACCGTTTCGCAACTAAATCTCCTGTGCTTCAGGTAATATGCGCTGTCGTATTTCTTGTTTGCTTCACAGTTTACGTTGCATCCGCATTCGTTGCGGGCAGCAAGGTGCTTACAGATCTTTTCCCCGCTATAGATCCCTCTCTCGCTCTTGCCATCTTCGCTCTCATTCTTATCGCTTATACCTTCCTCGGCGGCTTCAAGGCGGTATGCTGGACAGACTTCTTCCAGGGTCTTCTTATGCTCGGTGCGGTTCTTCTCGTTCCCATTCTTATTTTGCTCACAAAGGATACGGATTCTTCCCTCCTTGCAAACGTAGTTGTAAACGGAGAAACAGAGTATCAGTTTGTAGGTAATCTCTTCAGCGCATCCTTTGCAGATATTATTAACGGTATCGCATGGGGCTTCGGCTACTTCGGTATGCCTCATATTCTTGTTCGCTTTATGGCGATTAAGAAGCCCTCTATGGTTAAGAAATCCGCTATTGTAGCATCTGTTTGGGTAGTTCTTTCCCTTGCTGCCGTTATCGTTATCGCAGTTCTCGGCAGAATGATCATCGTTGACGGCGTAGCCCTTGGCGAAGCTCTTCTTTCCGAGGGTAAGGGCGATATGATCTTCGTTCAGCTTTCAAGAACTCTCTTCCCCGCCTTTATTTCGGGTATTCTTCTCTCCGCGATTATTGCGGCATCTATGTCAACTGCCGACAGCCAGCTTCTTGTGGCTTCATCCTCGTTTACATCCGATATCTACAAGCCCATTATCCGCAAGAACGCATCCGAAAAGGAAACTCTTTGGGTGGGCCGCGGAGTTGTAATCGTTATTTCTATCGTAGCATTCTTTATCGCAAGCAGCAAGGGTCAGGGCGCTCAGAGTATTATGAACCTTGTTTCCAATGCTTGGGCAGGCTTTGGCTCTGCCTTCGGTCCCGTTGTGCTTCTCTCCATTTTCTGGAGAAGATTCACATACAAGGGCGCAGTTGCAGGTATTATAGGCGGCGCTCTTGCCGACATTCTCTGGCTTGCATTTGCATATAACGCTACGGGAATTTACGAAATGATCCCCGGTGTTATCGTAGGTTTCATTTGCTGTGTCGTTGCTACTCTCATTGACAAGGAGCCCTCAAAGGAGGTTACCGATATTTACGATGCGGCAATCTCTCCCAACTCCGAGAACGAGGTTAACGCCTAACAGGCAAAATTAACAATAATATTCCAAAAGAGCTTGACGGATCAGACCGTCAAGCTCTTTTTATGTTGTAAAGGTAATTTTTTGCGAGAGGAATTTTGCCAAAAATCAGATTTGGAGCAAGCCTCCTTGCTTCGAAATAATGTTTTTTTCAACAATTTATTGAAATTATTACCATATTATGGTAAAATACAATATATGGAAAGGAGTAATCTATGAAAACTAAAGGATTGCTGATTTTATTAACCCTTTTGCTCATCATAGTCTGCGCATCCCTGTCATCCTGTAAGGAGTGCGAGCACAGCTTTGGCGAGTGGACAACCGTAACCCCCTCCACCTGTGAATCAACGGGTGTCAAGGAAAGATCCTGTACCCTTTGCGGTGAAAAGGAGACGGAAGAAATAGAACCCCATACCCCCTTATCTATTCCTGCCGTGGCTCCCACCTGTACCAAAACAGGACTTACAGAGGGTTCAAAATGCTCCGTTTGCGACAAAATTTTGAAGAAGCAGGAGATTGTGCCATTAAACCCCGACGGTCACACAATAACGGTAATCCCCGCTCTTAAGCCAACCTGCAACAGCGTAGGCTACACCGAGGCGCAAAGATGCTCCGAATGTAATACGTACCTTGTTGAAAGAGTTAAGCTTGATAATCTTGAGCACGTGCCCACGGTAAACCCGGGTAAGGCGGCAACCTGTACCGCCTGGGGATATATGGATGGAGTTAAATGCTCCGTTTGCGACGCCATTATAGAAGCAAGACAACCCATACCTCCCATAGACCACGTTCTTGACGAAAACGACGTATGCGTAAGCTGTAAGCTTCCATACACGTATAGCGACGATTTGGATTACAGGTTAAGCGAGGACGGCGAATACTACATAGTATACGCGCGTGGTCAGTGTACCGACACCAACATCATAATTCCCGATATGCATCTTGGGAAGCCCGTAAAGGAAATAGGAAACGGCGCGTTCTATATGGACCCAAATATAAGTTATTTGAAGATCGGTAAAAACGTAACCCGTATAGGAAATAACGCCTTCTTCAGCACAGGCACCTTCAATTATTTGCAAATACCCGATAGCGTAACGTACATAGGATCAAACGCCTTTGATTTCTGTTCCCAGATTGCAACTGTGGACATAGGAGCAGGGCTTGAACATCTCGACCCCTCCGCATTCCACAGAGCGGTACAAATAAGAAGAATTATAGTATCCGATAAAAATCCAAATTTCAAGGCGATTGACAACGCGCTTTACTCCAAGGACGGAAAAACTCTTGTTCTGGCGGCAAGAAAGAACGGCGACTCCTTTACGGTTCCCGACGGAGTTGAAAAAATTGGGAATAACGCATTTTACTACTCCGAGTACAAGACCGTAACGCTTCCCGATTCCGTAAAGACCATTGGCAGCGAAGCGTTTTACAGAGCGCAGATAGAAAAAATTGTCGGCGGTAAGGGACTTGAATCCATTGAGGACAGCGCCTTTGATACCTCATTGCTTTTTGAAATAACCTTAGGAAGCAATCTTAAAAGCGTCGGCAAGCGTGCCTTCAGCAGCACCAAGCTTACATCTGTAAATATTCCCGCATCCCTTAAGGAAATTTCCGAGCAATGCTTCTCCTATATTTCCACACTCAAAACCGTAAGTCTGGAAAACGGCGTTACAAAAATATGTGCAAACGCCTTCCTCGGCTCATCCGTCGCCACGATTACAATACCTGATTCCGTAGAGGAAATTCTTGCATCCGCCTTCGGTAACTGTGCAGAGCTTACCTCTCTGACCCTTGGTAAGGGTGTAACCAAAATAGATAAAAAAGCATTTTTGGGAAGCAGTAAGCTTGCAAGCATTACGGTAAACGAGGAAAATGCCACCTTTGCCTCCGTCGACGGAGTTCTCTTATCCAAGGACAAAACTGTTCTTGAGCTTTATCCCGCAGGAAAGAGCGGTCTTACGCTTCCAAGCACCGTAACCACCGTTGGCCATGGCTCTATACAGAGCTACGCGGGAACGGAAATAACATTACCCGAGAATATTGAAACCATATCGGCTTCCGCATTTCTCGAATGCATAAACCTTGAAAAAATCATCATAGGCAAAAACGTAAAGACCGTAAGCGGCTCTTCCTTTAACGGATGCACAAAGCTTAAGGAGGTTAAGGTAAGCGAGGAAAACCCCTTCTATGCGGATACGAACGGTATACTTTTGACAAAGGATAAAACCAAGCTTCTTTACTTCCCTTATGCAAGAACCGACGCTTCAATCCCCGAAACGGTAACAGTAATCGGCTCTTATTCCTTTGAATTTTCCGGAATCCAGGAGCTTGTAATACCCGACACCGTAAAAATTATTGAGTCTAACGCATTTAACGGCTGCGCAGCTATTAAAAAGCTGACCGTAGGCAAGGGAGTTACCTCCATCGGTGACAGCGCGTTTAAGTTCTGCACCTCTCTGGTTTATCTCTACATTCCGTCAAGCGTAACGGAAATGGGCGCCACAGTTACCTTCTTCAACGCTTATTTTATGGAAATATTCTGTGAAGCGGAAAGTAAGCCCGAGGGTTGGGATGAGGAATGGAATTATGATGAGGCTCCCGTAACGTGGGGATACAAATTACAATAAGCATATCCAACAGAAAAACCGACACCCCGTGTCGGTTTTTTGTTGTTATTTAATTTCCGCAACGTGAGGTCTGTGGTCGGATGCCACAATATGGGGTATATCGGCGGACAGGACCTCAATATCGCGGGACACGAAAATATAGTCTATTTTTATTCTGGGCTTATCAGACGGAAAGCTAAGCTTTGGGGCGAAAAAAAGCTCCGACGTATCATACATTTTCTCACGAATGGGAAGGAGCAAGGGGTCGTTTGGCTCTACGTTGAAATCACCCATAAGAATACATTTTTCATTCTTTATATGCTTAAGCACCGTTTCAACGGCGTTTCTCTGCTCATCGGGGTTAAGGCCGAAATGAGTTACAAGGACTGTATATCCGTTTTCAAGCTCCGCTTTAAGAACGCATCTCGTTTCATAATAGCCGTTCGGATATTCTCTCGGATTGGGGTCGGGGATAATCACGGTCTCCGCCTTAAGGATGGGATAACGGGAAATAAAGCCGTTGCCGTATTCACCCTCCCTCTCGGTTATTGCCCTTGCAAAATAGCAATTATTAAGTCCTGTAAGCTCCGCAAGTCTGCCGCTCTGTCTGTCAAAATCTCCTATGCCGTTATCGTACATCTCATTAAGTCCCACAATATCGGCTTCGCAAGCTTTAATTGCCCTTGCCATAATATCAAAGTCAATTTTTCCTTCTACGTAATTTAAGCAATGCTGAGTATTAAATGACATTATTTTCATTATTCCACCACCTTGTTTATCATATTCACATAAAATTCGTCGGGAAATTTCTTTACAACGTACTGCCGTGTAGAAAGCTTGTCGGGGGTATAGTAGTTTCTGCCAGTTTCGGGGTCAACGCTTATATTGACTCTTACCGTGTCGTATCCCGCCGCCTCCTCGTTTCCGATTACGGCAAGCATTGCGGTCATAGGGTCCCAGGACTCTCTGCCCTCGGGGCACCCCCAATCGCATAATGCGGAGTAAAGGTAATCGTCCCTCTTTAAGGTATTACCCGTCAGAACCCTTGCGCCGACCTCCCAACCGAGAAGAGTGATTTCGCAGGGGCATTTTTCAAGCACTATGCTTGATGCCTTGCAGGCGAAGGGAGTATAGGAAAAATTAAATTCCTTGCCACCCTGCTCGTTCCATTTTCCACCCATTATCCACACCTTGCGGACTTTTTTCTCAAAAAGCTCCATTCCCGAAAGGGGGGATATATCGTCGGCTTCGCTTAAAAGCGCGGCTGCCAGAACCTGTAAAAAGCCTATTTCAATAATTTCCACATCACCATCCGCATTTGCCATAAGACGGCGATATAGCCTTACGGCATCTTCAAAGTCGGAATCCTTTTTATCCGTTTGAGCGGCAAGCCTGGGCTGATATCTGTTCTGCCAATCGGATTTGGGACATTTTTTATCCACGCCTACGGGAATAATGCAGCTTTCAAGCTCCAAAAATCTATATAACGAGGGGGCGGAATACGGGGTACGGGTGTTGATTCCTATTCCCAAAAAATTGATTTTACCCTCCTTGTGACATCTTGCAAGGAGTCTTACGGCAATGGCGTCATCGCAATCCTCTCCCCAGTCCGTTCCTAAAATAAAGCTTCTCATAGCGTTCTCCTTTCGGTTTGTTAAGTTAATTATATAATAAATGAAGGGCAATTGCAACGGATTGGAATAAAATTCGTTCTTATATCTTTTATATATCGGCATTTGTAAAAAAATTTTAAAAAGGGCTTGACAAAACCAAAATAGTATGGTATTATATCATACGCAAATATAAGCGCTCCTAGCTCAGCGGATAGAGTGCCCGGCTACGAACCGGTAGGTCGAGGGTTCGAATCCCCCGGGGCGCGCCATATAAAAAGGTAGTACTCCTTGCGAGTGCTACCCTTTTTATTTTGCAAAATCTCATAAGGGGGATTCGAACCCAGGCGTTAAGAAAGGTGCCAGTGGCACGTTTTAGCCGATGACCGAAGGATTTTGCAAGACACAATAAACGACATAAGCAAACTGTCTTGCAAAATTCAAGAGCGATATCCCCCGGGGCGCGCCAAGAAAAACCTCAACCGAACACGGTTGAGGTTTTTCAGTTAAATCCGTCGAAACGGAATAAATCCACAAATGTGGATGAAATCACTTTGTGATGAAATCAAGCTTCGCTTGGTGATAGGTTAGACGGATTTGATTTCATCTGACCGCAAGGGAAGATTTCATCCAAACTTGTTTGGATTTCATCCTGCAAAGCAGGATTTCATTATTGCCTTTCTTTAGGTTCTATGGTATACTTATGGCGAGAAGTGATAATTTGGAGAAATAATCTTGGACGATTTTATCAAAGAATAAGTGTTCGTTTCACATTCCCCATAGCGCGCCATGAAAAACCTCAGTTGAATCATCAACTGAGGTTTTTTATTTTTGATAATCAAAATAAGCGATATAACTTACTATATTTGTCGATTTTTGTCAGTCTGAGGCTGACAAAAATGTTGACAATGCTGATTTTGTATGGTATAATGCAATTAGAATTTGAAAAACGAGGTGATTTTATGATTATACGAGATAAATATCTTGAACAAATAGTTCCTCTTATCAATAAAAATCTTATAAAAGTATTGACAGGTGTTCGCCGCTCGGGAAAAACAGTTTTGCTTTCTCAAATACAAGACTATTTACTTAGTAACGGCGTTGACAAATCTCAAATTATAAACATAAGTCTTGAATCTAAAAAAAATAAGAAGCTATTAGATGGTGATGCTTTATATGATTATTTACTTTCAACGTGTGAAGGCATAAGCGGAAAATCCTATATATTTCTTGATGAAATACAAGCCGTATCTAAATGGGAGGAGGTTGTTTCCTCGCTTTTGGTGGACGTTGACTGTGATATTTACATTACAGGCTCAAACTCCAAGCTTCTTTCGGGAGAGCTTGCTACTCTTATCGCCGGAAGATATATTCAAATTCCCGTATATCCGTTCACCTTATCGGAAGCAAAGAAAATGCTTCTGAAAAACGGCAAGTATATTTCCGATGAATCTCTTTTTCAAAATTATCTCCGTTACGGTGGATTACCGATGCGCTTTTCTCTTGAGGATATATCCCTTGATCCATATCTTTCCGATACCTACGATGCAATAGTGATAAAGGACATCGTGTACAGAAACAATATCAAGGATACAAATCTTCTCAATATGATCCTTGCTTTTTTAATGGATAATATTGCGAATCCGTTTTCTGCGCGTTCTATAGTATCGGCATTAAAAGCTGAAGGAATCAATACCACGGTTGAGACTGTCATTTCATATATTAACTATATAAAGAAAGCAATGATCATCTACAGCGCCCAGCGTTATGATATAAAAGGTAAAAAGCTACTTACAACCAACGAAAAATATTATGCTGTCGACTTAGGGCTTAGAAACTGTGTAAAGGCAAGTGGGGAGATTGATTATAATAAGTTATATGAGAACATTGTTTATCTTGAGCTTCTCTATCGTGGATATGACGTTAAGGTTGGCAAAACAGATGATTATGAGATAGATTTTGTTGCATATAAAGGAAATGATATTATATACGTTCAGGTATGCTATCTTCTCGGTTCAAAGGAAACAACAGACAGAGAATTCGGAAACCTTGAAAGAATCAAGGACAATTATCCCAAATACGTAATATCTGGTGATCTTCCTGACTTTTCCCGTAACGGCATAAAGCATTTT
>JAZQLK010000271.1:0-1626 GCA_045542635.1 Eubacteriales bacterium | reverse complement strand
CTCTCGGAGTATATACGCATCTGCCCTTCTTCGCCGCCTTGATACCGCCTCGCGCGGTCTTTGCGGGGTTACAGTAAGGGAGCTTGTCAAAGGTTTTGGAAACACCCTTCTCTATTCCCGCAACGTTAAGAAATTCCGTACTCATAGGTCCGGGGCAAATTGCCGTTACGTTTATTTTTTTCTTCTTAAGCTCGTATCTCAAGCCCTTGGTGAAGCTCATAACGTACGCCTTTGTAGAGGAGTAAACCGTCATCCTCGCATTAGGCACAAAGGACGCTATGGAGCAGGTGTTTATAAGACAGGATCCGCGGCTCATAAAGGGTAAGGCTATTACGGAAAGCTCCGTTAATGCCCTTACGTTCAAATCAACCATTTGTCCCTGCTTAACGTAATCCGCCTCGTCAAGATTACCAACTGTACCGAAGCCTGCGTTATTTATAAAAAACCTTATATCGGGCTTCTCCGCTTCTAAATGCTCCTTCAGGGATTTTACGTTTTCGGGAACGGTAATATCCATAGGAATTACCTTGGTTTTAATTTTTCCGTATTCTGCGGAAATCTCGTTGAGTCTGCCTTCTCTGCGGGCTATCACCCATATTTCGTCAAGCTCTTCCCTTTGAATTTCCTTATAAAATTCTACTCCGAGTCCGCTTGACGCTCCTGTTATAATCGCTATTTTACTCATACCGTTACCATCCCAGATTCTTAAGGAACAGAACCGCCTGCTGTGACCAAGAGGAAACGTCATTTCTGTCCTCTGCCAAGCCAAGACCGTGGCATCCGTTGGGGTAAATATGCATAGCGAAATAAACCTCCTTGTCAAGAAGAGCGTTAGCCATAGCCATTACGTTTCTGGAGCTTACCGCATCATCGTTTCTCGTTATCCAAAGGAAGCAAGGGGGAGTATTTTTAGTAACGTTAAGCTCATTTGAGAACATACTTATAAGAACGGGATCGTCCTTCTCCGCTCCCAAAAGATTCTGACGGGAGCCCATATGAGTAAGCTCGTCACGGAAGCTTACAACGGGATAACAGGGCATAAAGGCATCGGGACGGGCAGAAAGCTCGTCAATGGCATCCGTCTTAGGATAAGCATCGAAGCCGTAAAGCGTTCCCGACGTGCAGCAAAGATGTCCGCCTGCGGAAAAGCCGAGAGTCGCAACCTTTTCATATCCCATTGAACGTACTACACGGATTGCTCTCTGTATGTCGGAAAGAGGAGCAAACTTATTACAGGGTGCAACGTTATAGTCAAGGGTAAATGCGTTGATGCCGCCCTTGTTGAACATTTCGGCAATAGGCTTATCCTCGTGGGCAGCCTTCATTCCGTATCCTCCGCCGGGGCAAACGATTACCGCGGTTTTGGTATCGTTGACCTTATATTCCGTAATCGAAGGACGGAACTGATTATTGGTGTCTGCGATGTAAGGGGGGGTTTCCCAAAGATAGATCTTTTCCATAATATTCTCCTCAGTAAAGATATTCGTATTTATATTGTAGCACACATTTTATTCAAAATAAAGACAATTTTTCAAATTATGTCAAAAGATACAGAAAAGAAAAACGACAAGCGTATGCTTGCCGTTTTTGAAATCAATGCTTTTCGCCCAACGGGAGAAAAGCTAC
>JAZQLK010000270.1:0-2642 GCA_045542635.1 Eubacteriales bacterium | reverse complement strand
TTCCTTACCTGCAAGCTCAGCAGCATGGTATTCAGCAGGGAATGTAACATTTACATCGAATTCGTCGCCTGCATTGTGTCCGATGATCTGCTCCTCAAAGCCGGGGATAAAGGAGCCGGAGCCGATTGTAAGATTGTAATTTTCGCTCTTGCCGCCTTCGAATGCTACGCCATCAACATAACCGTCGAAATCGATAACTGCGATATCACCGTTTTCAACAGCACGGCCCTCAACATCAACAACGCGGGAGTTACGGGAACGAACCTGCTCGATTTCAGCGTTTACATCCTCGTCGGATACAGCCTTAACCTCTTTTTCAACCTTGATACCCTTGTAATCCTTTACGGAAACCTCGGGCTTAACGTAGAACTTAGCCTTAAGTACAACGCCGTTATCGTCGATTGTTACGATATCGAACTCGGGACGGCTAACAACTGTAAGACCTGCTTCCTTGATTGCAGCCTCATATGCGTCGGGAATGATTTCGTTTACAGCATCTTCATAGAATACGCCCTTACCGTATCTGCTTTCGATGATGGATCTGGGAGCCTTACCCTTTCTGAAGCCGGGGATATTGATGTTCTTAACTTCCTTACGGTATACCTTTTCGATAGCAGCCTCAAAGGTAGCCTTGTCAGCATCAAATTCGATTTCATAAAGGTTTGTTTCAACCTTTGTTGTGTTCTTCAAAGACATTTTAAATTCCTCCGAATAGTATATTCTTAATTTTTATTCTAACATATTATATATAAACTGATTGCAAATGTCAATATTATTTCGAAAATTCATTTAAAACAAATTTTATTCCGCTATAATCTGGGGAACAAAGCTTAAATAATCTCCGGATATAAGCGTAAATCTGATATCCTTATAAATAGTGGTCTGGGGAATGGAATACAGCCCGTGTATGTGTCCGAAGAAGCAACGCTTGATTCCGTATAATTTCAGTACCTCGACCATTTCCTCGCACACAAACGAACCGAATACGGGAGGGAAGTGAAGGAAAACTAAAATTTCCTTGCTTCTGTCGGGGCATAGCTTAACTGCCTCATCAATACTCATTTTAAGTCTTGCGGTTTCACGAAGCACGATTTTTTGATATTCCGCGTCGGAATTACTTGCGTTCTGCATTTTTTCGTCTATATACCATCCGCGAGTGCCGCAAATTATAAAATCCTCTACCTCATATGCGTTATTGAAAAGAAAATCAATATTCGAATATCCGTTGTCCTGTAAAAACTTGCGGTTTTTGGACATGGTACCCCACCAATAATCGTGGTTACCCTTGCCTAGAAGCTTTTTACCCGGTAGAGAATTGATGAAATCAAAATCCTTTTTAGCCTCGTAAAGATCGATAGCCCAAGAAATATCTCCGGGAATTATAACGGTATCGTCATCGTTTACTATTGCGCGCCAGTTTTTTTCGATTTTTTTAACGTAATCCTGCCACCGCGAGCCGAAAATATCCATTGGCTTATGAACGGATAACGGTAAATGAAGGTCTGCAATTGTGTATACCGACATATGATCCTCCTTTCAATTATTTCTTTTGAAAAACTCGTCAGCATTTTTAAAAAATACTTTATCGGTAATATCTTTACCGAAGCAATGATTCATTTCACTGTATAGCTTGGTCAGGTTGGAAATATTGTTGATTCCCAAGGGGAGAGAAGATATTCCGTCAAAATCGCATCCGAGGCAAACAGTATCAATACCGTCTAAAGACAGATAGTGGTAAATATGATTCAAAACGGATCTTATATCAGCTTGCTTTCCCGATTGGAGATGCTCATTTGCGAGGCTAATACCCACAAGCCCGTTTAAATCAACTATTGATTTAAAATCATCGTCCTTAAGATTTCTTTTGTGATTGCATACTGAATATGAATTCGAGTGAGAAGCAATAACTGTCTTGTTATGCGCTTGGGCAAGCCGGATTATCTTTTTTGCTGACTGCACCGACGCGTGAGACACGTCCGGAATTATGGAAAGCCTGAAGCATTCTTTTACGAACTCTTTTCCAAAGTCGCTCAATGATACGTCGGTATTCCACGCGCCGCCAAGCTGATTTTCATCCTTCCAGAAGAGAGTGATGATTTTGACGCCGTCATTTTTGAATTTTGTAAGCCTGTTCAGATCGTTTTCTACGATTTTTCCACCTTCGATCGCTAAAATAAAGGCGTTGTGTGAAACGTTTTTATAATCCTTTATAAATTTAATTCCTTGCTCCTTTGCGTAATCAATGCAGGCGTTGTATCTTTTATACGCTTCACCTTGTGAAAGCCTTGAATCGCTCCAAATTGCCATAACCTGTACGTAAGGCGAAAATACGCTGCATTTATCCAAAGAAATATGAAGGGGAGAGGAATCTATTTTATACCCTCCCAGATACATTTCCTCAAGAGTATCGCAATGTAAATCGAATAAAGGGATCATTTTACCTCGAAATCGCGTTTTCTATGTAGTTTATTTCGTTTAATTTTAGTTTTTTACCGTTACTGTATACGGTAATTTCGCAAACGTCTATCCGTATCTGCTTTTTCGCATACTTTTTTGATAACGTTTTTACGTAGGATTTTGCAAAGACGATTAAGTTTTCTCGCTTATCCCTGTCAACGGATGAAGCGGGACGGGAGCTGCTT
>JAZQLK010000269.1:0-2418 GCA_045542635.1 Eubacteriales bacterium | reverse complement strand
GACTCCGCTTCCACCCATCAGTTTACGAGGGAATTATTAAGTTCCTCGGCTTCGAGCAAACCTTCAAAAACAGCGTGCCCTCGCTCCCAATGGGCGGCGGTAAGGGCGGCTCCGACTTCGATCCCCAGGGTAAGAGCGATGCAGAGGTTATGCGCTTCTGCCAGAGCTTTATGACAGAGCTTTCCAAGTACATAGGCGCAGACTGCGACGTTCCTGCAGGTGACATCGGTGTTGGCGCAAGAGAGATTGGTTACCTCTTCGGTCAGTACAAGAGAATCAGAAACGAGTTTACAGGCGTTTTGACAGGTAAGGGTATCCCTTACGGCGGATCTCTCATCCGTCCTGAAGCAACAGGCTTTGGCGCAGTTTATTACACAGTAGAAATGCTTAAATACTTTGGTGATGATATCAAGGGTAAGACCTTTGCAATCTCCGGCTTCGGTAACGTAGCTTGGGGTACTGTAAAGAAGGTAAACGAGCTTGGCGGTAAGGTTGTTACAATCTCCGGTCCCGACGGATACGTTTACGATCCCGACGGAATCAGCACAGAGGAAAAGGTTAACTTTATGCTTGAAATGCGTGCATCCTGCCGTAACAGAGTTCAGGATTACGCAGATAAGTTCGGCGTTGAATTCTTCCCCGGTCAGAAGCCTTGGGGCGTAAAGGCAGACATCATTATGCCTTGCGCTACACAGAACGAGGTTGGTATGGCAGAGGCTGAAAAGATAGTTGCTAACGGTATCAAGTACTACGTTGTGGTTTCCAATATGCCTACAACAAATGAGGCTATTGCATACCTTAAGGCTAACGGCGTTATCGTAGCTCCCTCTAAGGCAGTTAACGCAGGCGGCGTTGCAGTTTCCGGTCTTGAAATGTCCCAGAACTCCATGCGTTACAGCTGGACAGCAGAAGAGGTTGACGCTAAGCTTAAGATGATTATGGCTAACATCTTCGCTAACTCCATTAAAGCAGCTCACGACTATAACCTTGGCGACGACCTTGTTGCAGGCGCTAATATCGCAGGCTTTATCAAGGTTGCAGAGGCTATGAAGGCTCAGGGCGTTTGCTAATAGAATTATTAAAATCCCCGATCACTCGGGGATTTTTCTTTTGAGGTGAATTATACTATCAAGCGCAATAGAAATAAAAAATAAAAGTTCATACGAAACCATGGTACAATTAAGGTAATCACACAAAAAAGCACCAAAGAGCAAGCAGAGGCGGGATGGTATTTTGTCTGTGCAGAGAAAACAATTAATAACCATTGGCGGGAGCAGAGAAATCTGCTCTCGTTTTTATATAGTTGACAACTGCGAGAAAATAATGTAAAATAAATACACAGGTAACCCGACAACTTACTTATCAATACTAAATGGAGACAAGGAACCGTCCACTGTCTCCAACTATGCTTATTGTTGGAACAGAAGCTATTTGTGATAGTATTTCATTTTTAATTAGAAAGGATTTCTTATGATTAATAAGCATTTTAAACATTCTTTATGGATAGCTACTTTAATTATTATATCATTATTTGTAATGATGATAGTAGCAATTGTCGGCTTAGTATTACAGTTTGATTTTGTAACCACCTTAACATTTACTGCTTTGGCTATAAGTCCATATATGATAGCATTTATTGCTGGATTTTATTGGATTTTCCAAACCGTCACAATAGATAAAAGCGGAATAGCATTGTGTCTTTTTAGTAAAAGATTGAAATATTACAAATGGGAAGATATTGAGAAAATTACAGTCGGAATTAATGTACCCTTTTTGACATATACTCTAAAGTTACAAAAAAATGAATGTGTGTATTTGGATGCATCAAAATATGTCGATTCCAATATAAAAAGATTTGCTCCTGAATCTTGTTGGGGGTAAAGGGAGACAGGGTACGGGAGACAGGGGAGACAAGGAACCGTCCCCTGTCTCCAAAGGAAGGAGCATATGTTATGAAATATGGTATATATGCATTTCTATAATATTTGGGAGAGAATAATATGGATTTAGAAAAAGGTAAACAAATATTTTTTAGATTTAATGGAAGTCATTTCCATATAGATAGAGAATGCTTGGATGAATACAAAAAATGCGTAGTGCCAAAGGCTATAGAATTAGAATGGCTGGAAGAAATTAAAATTAATTTGTTAAATAAAATTAGTGTTGAAAAAGGTTATGATAAAGTCAGTTTGATTAATAACTATATTCAATTACTTGATAATACATCTGCTGTATGTTTTATAATCAAAACCTTAAATCAGACAGTTCTAGATACATTTTCGATGATTATTTTGGCAGAAACATTGAAACATTATATATCAACAGATATTTCAGAACAATTAAAACAAGAATCAAACAAAACTTTGTTAATTTTGAAAAAATTAATGTTGAATAGTGAAATTAGAATTGATGAAAGTT
>JAZQLK010000268.1:0-2124 GCA_045542635.1 Eubacteriales bacterium | reverse complement strand
GCTTATAGCCGTATCAATTTCAAGAATCAGATTTATCTGTGTTTTCTCGTCATTGATTTTCAAGTCGGAGCTTATTACGGAATAGTTTACTCTATCGTGAATATCGAAGGTTGTAAAGTCGTTGTTTCTCACTCTCGTTCTGCGCACGTCGGATTTGTCCGCTATTATAAGCGCCGCCGCCAAATGATTTACCGCAACACCGTCCCCCTCATCGTGATTACCGATGGCGGAAACTATCTTTGCAATATCCTCGGGGTCCATACCCATATTATCAAGAATACGGAAGGCCATTACCGCTCCGCTTTGGGAATGGTCCCTTCTGTTTACCACGTTTCCTATATCGTGTAGAAGCGCCGCTATTTTAACAAGCTCTATATCCTTATCTCCGTAGCCCATTTCAGAAAGAATGTATTCCGCTCTCTCGGACACAAGTCCTACGTGGGCATAGCTATGCTCCGTATAACCGAGAGCGCTTAAGGATTTATCGGCGTATTCTATATATGTTTTAACAGACGCGCTATTTTTTATATTCTTATAGCTTATCATAATAGTCCTCGCTTTTTGTAAATTTCTTCAGTATAGATTTAAGCATTAGAATTTTAATCAGATATGCAGCACCAAGTATAGCCATTAAGCCGCTGACTACAAGCATAACTATGGGCTCGAAAAGCCCTTCTCCCGCGCTTAGTCTGCTTAAGCCGTTGATTAAGCAAAATGCGGACACAAGGAAAATCAAGGGAATCATAAAGAACAATCCGAATTTTATAATACCCTTGTAATCCTCGGGCTCATACCTGGAATATTCGGTTATATGGAGTATTTCCGCCTTGGACATAGACGAAAGGAGCTTGCCGTCATAGTTTACGTAAAGGATGTCTTTGTTTTCCTCTACCTTGACATCATAGCAATATTTGACCATTTTGGAGTCCTCGAGAACGGTTCTTATATTGCCCGTCACTATATTAAGTCCCCCCGTAAGAGGACCCTCGCCCTTCCTCTTTACTATCCTTCTTATTGCGATTTCAACTCTGTGGTATCCCTCGTCAAGATCTACGCTGTAATAGGAGCAGCCCTCGTTGTAATCGAATTTTTCAATAGGTCTTTCATCAACACTGACCGTTGCGGAATAAAGTCCTGACCTTGCGATATTTATTTTAAAAATCATACGCTCTCTGCCTGTTCAAAATAAAATTCATAAAGCTCAACGGAGCCTTCTCCCACGTATTCAAAATAGAGGGGATAAACGCCGTTTTCAATATTAAGAGATGCTTCCGCGCATACCCAATCCTTACTGTGGGTAACGGGAATTTCCGCAATCGCATTTCCGTCGAAGGAAAGCTTTACAAGCAATTTCCCATTGGGCGTAATATCATAGCTCCTGTATTTCACCCCGATTTTTGAAGCCTTATCAAAGCTGAAATACTTGTAGCCGATAACAGTACCGCTTTCAATCTCGGAAATAAATCTTTCGTTATCCTTGGCCTTAAGATAAGGCAAGCGATGATTGGGACACCAGCAATGGGGCATTTTTCCGTTTGTCAGATTGCAGCAGATAGCCGCAGGATATACGCCCTCTGCTAAAAGAGGTCCTCCGTTCAAGCCGCAGGAGGTCATTTCCACCTGTGGAATAAAGCCGTTGTCATGAATAACTATTTCCTCGGCGCAGCCCTGACGGGAAAATTCCATTTTAGTTGTATGGCGATGATAGAAAATATACCATTTTCCGTTTATAAATTCAATGCTTCCGTGATTGTTACCCGAGCGCATAAGCCTGTCCTCTGGCTTTCTTCCATTATACCCAACGTCGCCGTTTGATATGATCACGCCGCCGAACTTAAAGTCCTTATCGGGATAGTCGCTCACAGCGTAGCAAAGCTCGTGATTCTGCCAGGAGGAGTAAACGAAATAGTATTTATCTCCCACCTTACGCATTGAGCTTGCCTCGAAAAATTCGTGTCCCTTAAAGTCCGTTCCCCCGTATATAGCGGGAAAAATCCGCTTGGGAGTGTCCTTTATCGTCATCATATCGTTTTCAAGCTCAACATAGATGGGTCCCATTACTCCGCCGGGAGTGTTAAGAACCTCCTCCCTCGTTTTCTTGAAGGTGGACATCTGCTTCTTTAT
>JAZQLK010000267.1:0-2641 GCA_045542635.1 Eubacteriales bacterium | reverse complement strand
GCATTACCTGCTCCTGATATACTATGCATCCATAGGTTGACTTAAGAATAGACTCAAGCAAGGGAGTTTTATATTTTATCAGATTTTTGTTATGCCTTCTTTCGATGTAGGTCGGTATAGAATCCATAGGACCCGGTCTGTACAATGCAAGACAAGCAATTATATCGTCAATATTTGAGGGCTGAAGCTGCATAAGCACCTGTCTGATTCCGGCAGATTCAAGCTGGAATATTCCTTCAGTCTTACCTTGTGATATAAGCTTATATACATCCTTACAGTCAATGGGAATAGTGTTTATATCAAAATCCGGATTCTCTTTTCTTACAAGCTTGACTGTATCGGATATAATTGTAAGATTGCGGAGAGCAAGAAAATCAAATTTCAAAAGTCCAAGCTCAGCTACCGCATTCATATCGTATTGTGTAACGGTCATTCCGCCGTTAACCGACAAGGGTAAATAATGAGTTAAAGGCTCTTCTGTTATAACAACTCCTGCCGCGTGAGTCGAAGCGTGTCTTGGCATACCCTCTATCTTTACAGCTACGTCGATAAGATTCTTAATAGAATCATCGTTATCATATAGTCTTCTAAGCTCCTTAACCTCGTTAAGAGCCTCTTTAAGAGTTTGATGGCCTCCTACAAGCTTAGATACGTAATCAACTTCGGAATAAGGCAACTCAAGCACTCTACCAACGTCTCGTACAGCCGCTCTTGCAGCTAAAGTACCAAATGTAACGATTTGGGATACGTGATCGGAGCCGTATTTTCTTTTTACATACTCGATAACCTCATCTCTGCGTTCATAGCAGAAATCCGTATCTATATCGGGCATGCTGAGTCTTTCAAGATTTAAAAATCTTTCAAAAAGAAGGTCAAATTTTATTGAATCGATATCTGTTATAGACAGTAAATAAGCTACAAGGCTTCCCGCTCCTGAGCCTCTGCCGGGACCTACGGGAATATTGTTGCTTTTAGCATAATTTATAAAATCCCATACGATTAAGAAATAATCGTCATAGCCCATTTTACTTATAACTGCAAGCTCACTTTCCATTCTGTCAATATAAGCTTGTCTTGTGTGTACGTTATCGTAAATAATCTGTCCTGCCTTTTCTCTCTTTTCAAGACCTTCGAAGGCTAACCTTTTAAGATATTCCTTGGCCGTCAGCGGTGCGCAGAATTTATATTTAGGCAGGCATACCTTTCCGAATTCAAGCTCAAAATTACATTTGTCCGCAATTTTAACCGTGTTTTCACAAGCCTCGGGATACGCCGAAAACAGCTCGTACATTTCATCGGAACTCTTTAAGTAAAATTCATTTGACGGAAATGCAATCTTAGAATTGTTTGATACCGTACAGTTTGTCTGTACTGACATAAGAATAAGCTGTGAATATGCATCATCTTTTGTAAGATAATGAACATCATTCGTACATACGAGAGGCGCGCCTGTAAGGTTTGATAGCTTCACCAAATTAAGATTTACAGTCGTTTCCTCTTCAATACCGTGATTCTGCATTTCAAGATAAAAATTTTCCTTACCGAAAATTTTCTGCATTTCCATAATATGCTCCATAGCACCGTCAATATCATCCATAAGAATGCTTTTGGGAACGTATCCCGAAAGACACGCCGAAAGTGCTATAAGTCCCTCGCTATGTTCTGAAAGAAGCTCCATATCTATTCTGGGCTTTACGTAAAATCCCTCAGTATATCCCGCAGAAACAAGGAAGGATAAATTTTTATAACCTATTTCATTTTTTACAAGGAGTACAAGATGGTAATACGAAACATTATTTATCCTTGATTTTTCAAATCTGCTCTTTGGCGATAAATATACCTCGCATCCTATTATGGGCTTAACACCTTCGTTCTTAGCCGCTTTATAAAATTCAACAACGCCGAACATATTGCCGTGATCCGTTATGGCAACCGCCTTTTGTCCGTTGGCCTTAACTGCCTTTGGAATATCGGTTATTCTGCACGCGCCGTCAAGTAAGCTGTATTCGCTATGTAAATGCAAATGAACAAAGTCCGACATTGTTTCCTCCTTAATTTTCTTTTTTTAATTCCTCGGCTATTTCAACTATTTTTTCAAGTCTGTGAAAAACACCGGATTTTGAAATAACCGGATTAAATTTCCTTCCGAAATCAGCGTAATTAAGCTCCTTATGCTCCAGTCTTAAATACACAGTTTCCTTAAGCTGCTCGGGCAATCTTAAAATATTGTTTGATTCAATCAAATAGTTTATTGCCGCCATATATTTCTTAGACGCTTCAAGGGATTTGTTTATATTAGCGTCATCACAGTTCATAATCCTGTTAGTTTTGTTTTTGAGGTCCTTCATTATCTTGCAGTTCATAATTGTGAAGGTAGCAGAATGAGCACCGATCAAAGCTAAGAGATCCTCAATAGATTCACTGTTCTTAGTGTAAATAACCTGCTTGCCCTGTCTTTCTCTGTGTTTAAATTTCAATCCAAGCTCTGATAAAAGCTCAAGGAGGTCAGATGCAGAATTATAATTGTCAAGAGATATCTCCAATAAATAAGATTTTTCAGGATCAGTTACAGTTCCCTTGGATAAAAACACTCCGCGTAAAAAAGCGTGTACACATTCTTGACATTTAAATACCTTAGATT
>JAZQLK010000266.1:0-1529 GCA_045542635.1 Eubacteriales bacterium | reverse complement strand
CGGTTGCCGTTTTCATCAAGGACAAAGGTTGTAAATATGGGCAGATCGGAATTTTCCTTAGCCGCTATCACCGCCGCCTTTAGCTCGTAAGGATCGTTCATCGTTTCTATGATTATAAGATCACAGCCTGCTTTAACGCCCGCCCTGACTGTTTCCGAGAAGGCGGAAACGGCGCATTCAAAATCAAGGTCGCCAAGAGGCTTAAGAAGCTTACCCGTAGGGCCGATATCAAGGGCAACGTACTGCTCCTCCGCAAAAACGGCATTTTTGGCGTTTGCAACCGCAGCCTTAACCGTTTCCTCAACGTTATCTGTTTTAAGAGGATTTGCGCCGAAGGTGTTGGTGGTAACAACGTTTGCTCCCGCTTCAAAATATGCTCTGTGTATTGAAGTGATTATATCGGGATTTGATATATTCCATTCCTCGGGACTCTGTCCGGGTAAGAGACCTCTCTCCTGAAGAAGCGTACCCATTCCGCCGTCAAAGAACACAAATCCTTTATTTAGCTTTTCTAAAATATTCATTTTAACTCCGATTGTTTTATTCCGATGACAGCGCTTACGCTCTTTGTGGGAACCATAAGACATGCATCGGTTAAGGTAACTCCTATAAGCCTGTCAGCATTAAGACAGGATAAAAGCTCCCTTTGATACTCTAATTTTAAATCCCCGTACCCGGGTGAAAATCTTCTGCCGCTCTTCTCCTTACCGAGAAGATAGCCGTTTAATTTATCGCAAAAGGCTTCGATAACCGCAACACAGGCGGCGTTTAATATAACGCCCCGTGACGGCTCCGCCTTAAGATATCTGTTTACAAGCATATCCGCCTTAACACCAATTGTGGCAACGAAAGCGTAAGCCTCACGGCATCCGTCAAGGAATTCGCAAAGGTCTTTGCTTTCCATCTCCATAAAGTCAAATATTGCTTTACCGTTTTTAAGCGCAACGCCCGTTTTTACGTATACCGCTCTCAACTGAGCCACACTTATTGCTTCTGTAAGACATTCGTCGGCAATTTTTAAAAGCTCCCCGTCGAGCTCCCTTATATTAAGATATCTGAATACGTGGGAAAGACTGACATCAAGCCGCGAGGGGCTTGCGGTATAAAGAGTCACGCTCATTTTATTATCTCCGAAATATTTTTCTGAATATTTCTCGCAACGTATTCCTTGTTCATCGAATATACGTGTACCGCATTTATTCCGTTTGCGTAAAGGTCGATGATCTGATCCGTGGCGTACGCAATACCCGCCTGGCTCATAGCATCGGGGTTGGAGCCGTAGCGGTCAACCAAAGCTTTAAAGCGCTGAGGTATGTAGGAGCCCGAAAGCTTGATCGCTCTTTCTATCTGATTTGCATTGGTAATTGGCATAATACCCGCAATAATAGGTACTGTTATTCCCGCCTCGCGTATCTTGTATAGAAAATTATATAAAAGATTATTGTCGAAAAACATCTGGGTGGAAGTCGGATCGTAGCCATGTCGTTCTGTGAGCCAAGGAGTTGTTCCATGGAGTTGTCTTTCTAAGA
>JAZQLK010000265.1:0-7834 GCA_045542635.1 Eubacteriales bacterium | reverse complement strand
TAACAAAATTATCGGCGAAAGAAAATCAATTGTGGAGGACACTCCCGGTGTTACCCGTGACAGAATTTACGGTGAGGGAGAATGGTGCGGAAGAAAATTTATTCTCATTGACACGGGAGGCATTGAGCCCAAAACCGACAGTATGATTCTCCAGAAAATGAGAGAGCAGGCGCAGATAGCTATTGATACCGCAGATGCAATTATCTTTATGTGTGATATAAACGCAGGACTTGTAGCCGATGACAGAGATATCGCTATTATGCTTAAAAAAAGCGGTAAGCCTGTTATAGTATGCGTAAATAAGAGTGACAGAATAGGCGAGGTAGACCCCGCCTTCTACGAGTTTTACGAGCTTGGATTCAATGAGGATCCTATTCCTGTTTCCTCAATTCACGGAACGGGAAGCGGAGATCTTCTTGAAGCCGTTCTTAATAATATTCCTGAAAGAGAGGATGAGGACGAGGAGGAGGATCTTATTAACGTTGCCGTAATCGGTAAGCCAAACGCAGGAAAATCCTCTCTTATAAACAAAATTCTCGGAACTGACAGGCTTATCGTATCATCAATGGCTGGAACAACACGTGACGCTATTGACACAAGATACGAAAACGAGTACGGTAAATATAATTTCATTGATACTGCGGGAATCAGAAGACAGAGCAAGATCGATGACAGAATTGAAAAATTCAGTGTTTTAAGAGCTCATATGGCAGTTGAAAGAGCCGACGTATGCCTTCTTGTAATCGATGCTACCGAGGGTGTTACAGAGCAGGATGAGAAGATTGCAGGAATCGCTCACGAGGCAGGTAAGGCGGTTATCATTGTCGTTAATAAATGGGACCTTCCCGATACTGATGATAAAAATACTGTTGAGTATTCAAAGAAGGTTTATACCGACCTTGCGTATCTGACCTATGCTCCTATCATTTACGTTTCCGCGCTTACTGGTCAGAGAGTGGTTAAGCTTTTTGAACAGATCAATTACGTATTTGAACAGTCAAAATTGAGAATTTCCACAGGTATGCTTAACGACGTGCTCAACGAGGCTATTACAAGAGCTCAGCCTCCGTCTGATAAGGGAAGAAGGCTTAAGGTTTATTATATGACTCAGACCAGCGTTGCGCCTCCAACCTTTGTTTTATTCTGCAACAGCGCGCCCCTATTCCATTTTTCTTACCAGAGATATATTGAAAATTGCCTGCGCGAAACCTTCGGATTTAAGGGTACACCTATCAAGCTTGTTATAAGACAGCGCGGAGAAAGCGAGGAGACTAAAATATGACAGTTGCGCAGATATTGACTAACGGATTATTCGGAGGTACTCCAGAAAAGCCTCAGCAGCTTCAGACGGTCGTATGGTTTATGATCGTTTGCGCATTTATAGGCTACCTTCTCGGAAGCATTAACTGGGGTGTAATATTGTCACGCAAATACGGTGATGACGTAAGAAATCACGGTAGCGGTAATGCAGGTGCTACAAATATGATGAGAACCTATGGAAAAAAGGCAGGCGCCAAGACTCTTGGTCTTGATTTTATTAAGGCTGCGGTTGCTTCCTTTGCCGCAAGAATTTTGCTTGGTGTTATGGGTGCGTATATTGCAGGTCTTTTCTGTATTATCGGTCACGCTTACCCGATTTTCTTTAAATTCAAGGGTGGTAAGGGAGTTGTAACCATTTCCACTATGTGCTTGCTTACAGAGTGGAAGACCTTCCTTGTATTGCTCGTGATTTATGCTATAGTTATTTTTGGATACAAAATGGTATCTATGGCATCCTGTATGGTGGCGGCTCTTTATCCCTTGATTCTATATATGTTCATAGGTCCTCACATAGGTGTAATTGTAGCCTTGATCTCGGGTGCTTTTGTAATATATCTGCACAGAGCAAATATCAGAAGAATTCTTGATCACACGGAGTCAAAGCTTGATTTTCACAAAAAATCAAAGAAAATTTCCGATGAACAGAATGATTCGGATACAGAATCCGACGAGGAATGATAGATGAGAAAGAATATTGTCAGCGATGATATAGAATTACTTTGTGATCTTTGTACTGAGCTTTGGGAAAAGAAATTTATTAAGAAAATTATTTTGTCAAAGCCCTTACTTGAGGGTGAGATCAAAAGTATTATAATGCCAAAAATCATAAAGGGCGTTACGGTTTTGCAGATGGAAACCTTCACAAAGGATAACAAGGTATTTCATCAGAATATAAAGGACAACTTCCGTGCGGAATTCAGGGAGCTTTTCTACAGATATTTGCAGATAAACGTGTTTTCAACGGTTGGCGATTGTCAGTATATGATGTCAAAAAAAGGCAAGGAAACACTTGTTGGAGCGCAGAGAATGCTTCAAAATATAAACAAAGGCAGAGGAGAAGAGGTCA
This sequence comes from Eubacteriales bacterium, assembly GCA_045542635.1. Taxonomy (GTDB): domain Bacteria; phylum Bacillota; class Clostridia; order Oscillospirales; family CAG-272; genus RGIG2000. Next base: position 5,448 of record JAZQLK010000265.1, on the reverse strand, counting down.
AGGCTGAAAGAAATAACAAGACCAAAAACTACATTCTGCTTGGGGAAGAGGACTTTTTGCGTAAGCTTGGTATAAGTGATGAGAGCGGAAGAGTTCGCGACAGAATGCAGGCAAAATTCCGACAGATAAACAGGTTTCTTGAGTACGTTGATTCAATTGCTGATAAGCTTCCTGATAATAACATAAATATTTACGACTTATGCTGCGGAAAAAGCTATTTAAGCTTTGCGGTTTATCATTATTTCAGAAACTGCAAAAAGAAAAACATCAAAATGGTTTGCATTGATTTAAAATCCGACGTTATTGAATATTGCTCTAATCTTGCTGAAAGAATGGGCTTTGACGGTATGGAATTCATCTGTATGGATATAAACGAGTACGAGATGTTAAATAAGCCGGATCTGGTTATATCACTCCACGCTTGCGATATAGCTACCGACATAGTTTTAAATAAGGCGAGTGATAACGGCGCAACCGTAATTTTATCGACTCCGTGCTGTCACCACGAGCTTAATCACAAGATAAGTTGCGCTCCTCTTTCCTTTGTTACAGAGCATTCTATGCTCAGACAGAAGCTTTGCGATGCGGCAACAGATGCATTAAGACTTCTAAAGCTTGAATCCGAGGGCTACGAGGTTTGTGCTATGGAGCTTATAGATCCCGAGGATACACCCAAAAATATAATTCTCAAGGCTATAAAAAAGAAAAATCCCAATGCAGAAAGGCTTCTTGCGCTTAAGGAAAGATATAAGGAAGCACGCAGATTTTTATTAGGAGAGGAAAAATAAAATGGGACTTAATATAATTGCTGAAATTTCACATAAATACGGCTCTGATGAAAGATACGTTCTTGCCGGAGGCGGAAATACTTCCTTTAAAGATGAAGAAAACCTGTATATAAAGGGCTCGGGTACGTCCCTTGCTACTATTACTCCGGACGGATTTGTAAAAATGGACCGTAAGGCTCTTGCGAGCATCTGGACAAAAACATATTCCGAGGAAAAGGATGCAAGGGAGGCGGAGGTCCTGAAGGATATGATGGCTTCAAGATGCGCAGGAGAAGAGAATAAGCGCCCCTCCGTTGAAACCCTTTTACATAACCTGTTTAAGCAGCAATTTGTTCTTCACGTTCATCCTGCATTGGTAAATGGATTGACTTGCGCCGTTAACGGAAAATCCATTGTTGAAGCGCTTTTTGATAACGCTATATGGGTTGAAGAAACGGAGCCCGGATATGTATTAGCCGCTAAATGCCGTAAAATGATTGATGCTTATGAATCCGAGTCAGGTAAGAATGCGGATCTTCTTTTCTTACAGAATCACGGTATTTTCTTTGCCGCGGACGACATGAACGGAATAGATGCTCTTGTAAGCAAGGTTATGGGCGCGATTGAGAGATTGGTTACATTTGCCCCCGATCTTACTCCTGTTGAAACAGATAAACAGGATACTGTTGATATGCTAAAAGTATATATTGCGGAGGCATACGGCAATACTCCTTACGTTAAGTTCACTCTTAATAGGGACGTTTCAAGACTTTGTGCTTCTATGGAAGAATTCAACGTTCTTATGCAGCCTATGAGCCCCGACCACATTGTTTACTGTAAGGCTATTCCTATGTTTATAGAGAGCTTTGATAAGGATATTATCGTTAATGAATTCAAAAAATTCGTTGCAAAGCACGGATATGCTCCTAAAATCGTATTTGCAAAGAATGTCGGTATGTTTGCAATAGGAAACAACGAGAAGGATGCGTCAACTGTTACAAGCGTATGGCTTGATGCTGTTAAAATTTCCTCTTATGCAAAGAATTTTGGAGGCGTAAGACATATGGCTCCCGATATGGTTGATTTTATAGTCAACTGGGAGGTTGAAAGCTACAGAAGCAAGGTTGCACTTAACGGAGGAGCAAAATGATAATTGTCTTGTGTATAGTTGCCGCTGTTCTGCTTGTAGCATTGGTAGCTTATACATATTATTTCAGGCTTGCTTTTGCAAGGAAAAAACCTAAATTCGGCTCCTTTTCTTTTGCGACGAGTAATGATCCGGAGCACAAAAGAAAGATCGAAGAGGGTCTTAAGTGGTTCGAAGAGCAGGATAAGGAAGATATTTTTATCAAAAGCTATGACGGATTGACTCTTCATTCCGTATACGTTAAGAGCGTAACGGAGTCTGACAAGCTTATGATTATGTTTCACGGCTATCGCTCATCCTACAAGGATTTTGCCTGCGCCTTCGAATATTACAGCAGGCTTGGCTTTGATATGATCGTGGTTGACCAGAGATCTCACGGAAAAAGTGAGGGAAATATTATTTCTTATGGCGTTAAGGAGCGATATGACGTAGTTTCCTGGGTCGAATATGCAAAGGAACGCTTTGGAAACGATATAGATATTTTTATAGATGGAATTTCAATGGGCTCGGCTACAGTTATGATGGCGTCCGATATTGTAATAGGTGTCAGCGGTATTATTGCCGATTGCGGATATACCTCTCCTAAGGAAATAATAATGTGTGTGGCGAAGTCAATGCGTGTGCCTAAGATATTCGTTCATCCCGTAGGACTTATGGCAAGGATATTCGGAGGATTTGATTACTCGTACAGTACAATTGACTCTCTTATAAAAAGTAAAACGCCCATAATTATGGTACACGGTCTTGCAGACGATTTTGTTCCTTCTTATATGACTGAACAGAATTATAATGCTTGCTCATCTGTAAAAACAATGCTTCTTGTCGAGAATGCGACACACGGATATTCGTTCCTTGTTGATGAAAAAAGAGTAAAGGAAGCACTTGAAAAATTCATATCTGAAAATACCTCTAAGGAGTAAAAAATGGAGAAAATTGCAAGCTTTTCAGTTGACCACGATATAATAAACCCCGGAATTTACATTTCAAGAATTGACGGTGACATAATTACCTACGATATGAGGACTCGTAAGCCGAATATGGGTGACTATATGGACAATCTTACTATGCACTCTGTTGAGCATATGTTTGCGACCTACGTAAGAAATTCCGAAATTTCGGATAACGTAATATATTTCGGTCCTATGGGATGTCAGACAGGCTTTTATCTGCTTGTGAGAAACGAGAGTAAGGAAAGGGTCCTTTCCGTTGTCAAGAACGTGCTTAATAAAATAATAATACACGAAGGCGAGATATTCGGTAATAAGAGAGAGGAGTGCGGAAATTACCGTAATCTTAATCTTGAAGCCGCAAAGCTCGAGTGCGAAAGATACCTTGCATGCTTGAATAGTAAGGAGGTTACCTTCAGATATGAGTAATGTGATCGGTATAATCGGAGCTATGGATATTGAGGTAAACGGTCTTATATCCAAAATGGATAATGCCGTTACCGAAGCTATCGGAGGTATATCATTTACAAGGGGAACGTTGCACGGTAAGGACGTTGTTATATCAAAATGCGGCATAGGCAAGGTCTTTGCCGCTATATGCGCTCAGACTATGATACTTAAATATGCGCCTGTTTGTATTATAAATTCGGGTGTTGCGGGAGCTCTTTCCGATAAACTGAATATATTCGATGCGGTAATAGCTACATCTATGGTTCAGCACGATATGGATACAAGCCCTTTAGGTGACCCCAAGGGCCTTATTTCGGGAATCAACGTAATCAATATTGACAGTGATAAGAATCTATCCTGCGCACTTGAAAATGCTGCTAAGGAGCTTAACGTAAATACTGTAAGAGGTATTATAGCATCCGGAGATCAGTTTGTTGCCAATCCTTTAAAAAAGGCAGAAATAAAAAGCATTTTCAATGCTATTGCCTGTGAAATGGAGGGCGCTTCCATCGGTCAGGCTTGCTACATTAACAATGTGCCTTTTGCGGTTATGAGAACTATTTCCGACGGAAAGGGAGAAGCCCTTGACTATATGACGTTTGCTGTTTCAGCCGCTGAAAAATCAATCAGTGTAATAGAAAAATTTTTAAAGAATTACTGATTTAAGAAAAATTAAAACGGGAATTGCATCATGCAATTCCCGTTTTAGTTATCTGTTTTGCTTATAGATTTCAAACGCTATAATAGTTGAAGCGGATGCTGCGGATAAAGCGGCGTCAAACCGCCTTCCGTAATTTATTCTGACTATTTGATCGGCCTTTGAAAGAAGAGAAGAGGAAATACCTCTTTTTTCACCGCCTACTATTAATAATATAGGCTTTGTTAAATCTGCATCGTATATGCTTACGGAGTTTTTGATATCAGCGCATACGATTTTATAATTTTTTTCTTTGAATAAATCAATGAAACCGTCGCCTGCTATATAAATGTCGGCTCTTTCGCTTGCTCCTGCCGATGAGCGGCATACCACTCCTGCGGCGCTCAACCAATTGCGCTCTGATAGTATTATTCCGTCAACTCCCGATGCATAGATAGAGCGTAAAGCATAACCGAAGTTATAAGGGTCCTCTATGCCTTCTATCATAGCGTAGAATCCATTTTCCTTGATGTTATTTATATCAACGTACGGATAAGACCTTTCCTCGCATAATGCGATTATTCCGCCGTGCGAGGTTCCGACCGAAAGAGAAGTAATATCCTCCGCATTTGTTGATTCCACGGGAAATGAGTATAACTCCCCCATTTTTTTCAGATAAGCAATTTCCTTGCCTTTGGATCTTGATTTTGCCTCATCATATAGTATTTTTGTTATTTTTCTTGCATTATACTTGCCGTCTTTTATGTTGTCTAAAACGGCGCGGATAGATGTCATTCCCTCAAATACAGTTGATTCGGCAAAGCGGCTTTCTTCCTTAATCATTTTTTTCTGCAGAAATTATATTTTCGTATTTCTTATTCTGTGAGCTTGTTTTTGAGCGGTAAGTAGCGCAAAGAACAAGATATGCGCCAACCAAGGCTGAAACCGATGCAAAGAAGGAGCTATCCTCATCTCTCTTGAAGAGAAGAGAAATAATAGCCATAAATAGAGATAGGGATTCCAGAAGAATAAGCATATCGTACTTTATAGCTGTAATTCTTCTGAAAAAGGCTTTAACTTTCTTCTTAAGCTTGCACTCGCATTTAGTTTTTGGAGTTCTCTTTGAGATACGCATTGATAAATTCATCTATATCACCATCCATTACTGCTTGTATATTTCCGTCTTCGTAGCCTGTTCGTGTGTCCTTTACATGGGTGTAGGGCATAAATACGTAGGAACGTATCTGTGAGCCCCATTCAATATTGGTTTTATTACCCTTAATATCCTCAATTTTATCAAGCTTTTCGCGTTCCTTTATCTCCATAAGCTTGGATTTAAGCATTTTAAGAGCGGTTTCCTTATTCTGAAGCTGGCTTCTTTCAGTCTGGCAACCAACGACAATTCCCGTGGGAATATGCATAATTCTGATTGCAGAGTCTGTTTTATTAACGTGCTGCCCACCTGCACCGGATGAACCGTGAGCAGTTATCTCAAGGTCC
>JAZQLK010000264.1:0-1878 GCA_045542635.1 Eubacteriales bacterium | reverse complement strand
TTCTTAAATAAACGGACAAATCGAAAAGATAGTTATAGTCACAAACTATGATTTCGCACCATTCCGAAAGCTCAAGAGAAAGCTCGTAGGAGCATACGGAATATTTTTTCGAAATACTGTCAATTATATCCTTTGTATAGGTGCGGTGATTTTCAAGAAGCTCTAAAAGCGCATCGTTTACTCTGTCGTAATAGCCTCTTGAATTCCCACATTTTTCCGCTGAGCATTTTCGAAAATCCCTTACCCTGTGGTTGACACAGCATTTTTCCTTAGATGTAATATGAATCGCCCGCAGGCTTGGGACCTGATCCCTCATTATATCGATAGCGCTTAAAGCCGCATAAGCGGTTGTCGCCTTACCGGTAAAGTAAAACGCCTTATCCGCATATCCGTTGCCGATGGCTTTTAAGGAGGGATAAAGAGATGCCATAGTTTTACCCGTACCCGTGGGGGCTTGCACTACAAGACGCTTGTGAGTGCATATGGCTCTGTAAGCATCGGACATAAATTCCTTCTGGGATTCTCTTGCTCCGCCCTTAAAGGGGAATTTAAGCTCCTTAAGCTCCTTTAAGCATTTTATATTTCTTTCCGCAATTATACGGGCAAATGGAGCAAATCGGCATATAAGCTCATTGAAATACGCTTCCGCCTCATCCCTTGAAATTTCCTCGCGAAATATTCTCTTTTCGTTATCCTCGCCAAAATAAGCGACACATCCCAGGACTTTTCTGCCTCCAAGCCTCTGCATAACTATGTAGGACGTGCATATTACCGATGCCAAAGCAATATCAAGCTCTCCGTTATCAATATCCTCAAGAGGATAGGAAACGTTATGGACTCTTTCAACGGAATAACCTTCCCCGTTATTCTTTATTCCCTCGGGATAGGTATAAACAGAAACGGTAACTCCATCGCAAAGAGTTGAAAAGGAGTACGCATCAACTAAATTGGGGCGGCGGGGATTAAAGCTGTGGGACACAACCGTTTCTCCCACCTTATTTCCGTTAAGACGGTAGGAATCGCAGCTTCCTCCGCGAAGCACGTAGGAGCAAAGCTCATAGGCGCTTATATGCAAAATATTCATTTCTCTGTCAAAATAGGCGCTCATTCGACTTTTCTCCTTTCTGTGGAAATTTTTTTCGTTATTATTTGACAAAAGCCTTTGTCTTATTGTATAATAAATATGATATTTACTTTATTTTCAAATTAAGAGGTATATTATGATTTTAAATCAAAAGGAAACCACCCTTGCCTATAGATGTCCCGCCTGCGGCGGTGTTGTTACAAGTATGGTAGGAGCATTCTCCTTAAGCGGAAATATGTTCCGTCTTAAATGCACCTGCGGCGGAAGTCATATGACGGTTGAAAAGACCAACGACGGTAAAATGCGTCTTATCGTTCCCTGTATGGTATGCTCCACGGACCATTCCTATATAATTTCAAACGAAGTATTTTTTGATAGCGATATTTTTGTTATCGGTTGCTCAATGTCCGGTATCGACATTTGCTTTATCGGCAAGGAAAGGCAAGTTGAGGACGCAATTCTCCGCTCCAATGAGGAAATTATCGAAATGGTTGGCGAAGGAAATATAAGCTCCATACAGAATATGGAGAAGGACCGCTCCTCCCTTTCCGACCCTCAGATTACGGATATTATAAAATATGTAATTAACGAGCTTGCCGACGAGGGCAAAATCTATTGCGGCTGCGACGGCGACGGAGATTTTATATGCGATATTTACGATGACTATATTACGCTTCGCTGCGCAAAGTGTAAAAGAAGCATTGATATTCCCACTAACAGTGTAATCAAGGCTCACGAATTTCTTGAAGCAGACAGCATTACATTAAAATAAACGCCATATCGACAATTTGTAT
>JAZQLK010000263.1:0-10219 GCA_045542635.1 Eubacteriales bacterium | reverse complement strand
GTGGAAGGAGAAGGAAATATGACGAATCAAGCCCTCCTCCTTAGCCTTAGCCGCCGCATCAAGCAAGCCCCGTGCAACTATAATATTGTCGAAGCAATTGCGGTTTATACCCCAGAAGTGGTAGAAATCAACGTAGTCCGTACCAAGCCGCGTAAGACTTCTTTCGAGGCTTTCTCGGTATTTATCGGGAGTAGTTTCGTTTCCAATGGGACATTTTGTTGAAATAAGGATTTTGCTTCTGAAATCCTTGACGGCGTGTCCAACCGCCGCCTCACTGTTATGATTACAGTAAAAGGGCGCGGTATCAAAATAGTTTACTCCGTTTTCGTAAGCGTAGCCAAGCATTTCATCAACCTTATCCTGGTCAACGAAGCTCTTTTCGCCAATTTTGTATTCGGGGAAGCGCATACATCCAAAGCCGAGGGCGGAAATTTTTTCGCCGGTTTTTCCAAAGTCGCGGTAATTCATAAATAACCCCTTTCGTATTTTATAAATCTTGTATAAAAATGGTATCATATTTTTTTAATAAATTCAATAGTCAGATTCGAAAAGGTTCTTATAATATATTTTTTATGAAAATTCGGTGACGGATAAGTGCAATTATCCGCCCCGTGTTGACATAGGAGCGGAAATGTGGTATACTTTATCTATGAATTAAGACGGCGTAATTGCCGAGAGGGAAAATAATGAACAACGAATTTGATAATAACAAGGTAACAGAGCAGGTGGGGGAATCCAATAATGCAAAAAGACTCCGTATGCTTGGAGACACCTCGTCCGAAAATATTCACTTAGAGGAAAACAGGGATTTTAAGGGTGCGTTCTGGCCTAATTTCTGGTTTAAATACAAGTGGCACACTATAATTATTTCTGCATTTCTGATAGTGTTTACCGTGTTTTTTGTGCAGTACCTTACGTCTACGAAATATGACGTTGGAGTGCTTTACGCAGGACCCGAGTACGCTATTGATCTGCAGGATGATTTTGCAAAGGCGTTTGAGGATTTTGCAAAGGATACAAACGGCGACGGAGAAAAGCACGTGCTTATTACCACTACCGTGGTTATGACTACCGAGCAGCAGAAGGCTGCGGCAAACGGAAACCAGTACGATTATCTTGCCCTGCAACAGTCAAACAAGGATACTAAAAAAGCCTTTTCCGAGCAGATGATGGCGGGAAATATAGCGTTTTGCCTTGTTGACCCCCATCTTTACGAGGAATACAGCGATGCCTTCGTAAACGTAAGCGATGTACTTGGCAAGGAGCTTGATTCAAGCCTTTTATATGCGCCTAACGCAATTTATTTTAAGAAAACCGATTTCGCAAAATACTACGAATGCTTTAGACGTTTGCCCAACGATACTCTCCTTTGCATTATGCTTAACCATAGAATGACTGACGATGAGGAGAAGGCGGCGGCGAAGGAGCTTTATACCGCAATTTTGAATTTCGAGGGTTGAAATTAAGGAACGAAGAAAATTTTCTTCGTTCTTTTTTTACTAAAAAGGAAAAACTTACTTTTTGTCGAAATATTGACTTTACAATTAAAACTTGATATAATATGTAATTAGAGAAAAATAAAAAATAAGGAGCGCATTATGGCAAAAAATTTAGTTTATGACATCCACGACAAGCCGAAATTCGGTAATATGCTGATTTTCGCATTCCAGCAGCTTTTGGCAATCCTTGCGGCAACAATTGCCGTTCCTACAATTATCGGTCTTCCCACACAGATTCCCGCGGCAATCTTCGGTGCGGGTATCGGCACGCTTATTTATCAGCTTTTCACCCGCTTTAAGAGCCCTGTATTCCTCGGTAGCTCCTTTGCGTTCTTAAGCTCCCTCGGCGTTGCGGTAGCATACGGCTATTGCGGTATCGTTCTTGGCTCCGTGGTTGCGGGCTTGGCTTACGTTGCAATTGCAATAGTAATCCATTTCGTAGGAACAAACTGGGTGTCCAAGCTTATGCCTCCTGTTATTATCGGTCCTACCGTAACGGTTATCGGTATTTCCTTAGCGGTTAATGCTATGGGCGATATCGTAAAATCCAATAGCTCACAGGTTAACGGAAAGTACAATCTCGTAGCCCTTCTTTGCGGTCTTGTAGCATTCTTTACTATCGTAATCTGCTCCACACAGAAAAGATATAAAATGCCCCGTCTTATCCCCTTTATCCTGGGTATCGGAGCAGGATACCTTGTAGCATCCGTTTTCACCGCTATCGGAATTGCCTTTGACGTTGATTATCTTAAGATTATCAACTGGGATCCCCTTGTAAACAATTTTGTAAACGCTGACGGCACCTTCAGAGGCCTTGCAGCCTTCCTTGATTACCCCGATTTTGCAATCGTTGAAGGTATTAAGGAGCTTATAAACGGTAACGTGTCCGCAGAAATCATTACGGCAAGCAAGGGACAGGCTACTTTTATTAACTTGGGCGGTATTGCAGAGGTTATAATTGCGTTCTTGCCCGTCGCTCTCGTAGTATTTGCGGAGCATATTGCAGACCATAAGAACCTTTCCTCAATTATTGAAAAGGATCTTATTGAGGATCCCGGCCTTAAGCGCACCCTTCTCGGCGACGGCGTTGGCTCTATTGCCGGAACAGCCTTTGGCGTATGCCCCAACACAACCTACGGCGAAAGCGTTGGATGTGTAGCCATCACCCGTAACGCTTCCGTTTGCACAATTACCACAACCGCAATTATGTGTATGATTCTTTCCTTTGTCAGCCCCATAATGACTCTCTTACAGACTATTCCCTCCTGCGTAATGGGCGGCGTATGTCTTACGCTTTACGGCTTTATCGCAATCTCGGGTCTTAAGATGTTCAAGGACCTTGACCTTAATCAGAACAAGAATCTCTTCGTTGTATCCGCAATTCTTATTGCGGGTATCGGCGGTCTTACAATTCAGATTCCCTACGCGCTTGACGCAACAGGCGCAGTTGCAAAGACCATTCAGGTAACTGCAATTGCAACGGCCCTCATCCTCGGTATTGTAACAAATGCTGTTCTTACAAAGGTTGAAAACAGCAAGCTTGGCAAGGAACCTAAGGAAGAAGCAGAGAATAGTGAAGAGCCTAAATCGGAGGAATAAAAATGAAAAAGTACGACAACGTGGTTATTTTTGACCACCCTCTTATAAAGCATAAAATAGCAATTCTTCGTGATGAAAGAACAAGTATGAAGGAATTCCGTGAGCTTGTTGAGGAAATAACCACTCTTATGACCTTTGAAAGCCTTAAGGATGACGTTCCCACGGTTGACAGAGAGGTTAAGACTCCTCTTGAAACCTGCACACAGACCTTTGTTAAGGACAACTCCATAGTTATAGTTCCCATTCTCCGTGCGGGACTCGGTATGGTAAACGGCGTTCACGTTCTTTTCCCTTCCGCCAAGGTAGGTCATATCGGTATGTACCGCGACGAGGAAACTCTTGAGCCTCATTCCTATTATTGTAAGCTCCCCAAGGGTATTGAGGACAAGCTGGTGCTTCTCGTTGACCCAATGCTTGCCACAGGCGGTAGCGCTTGCGATGCTATTAAGCTTCTCAAGGAGGAATACGGCTGTAAGCATATTAAATTTATGGCGATCATCGGCGCTCCCGAGGGCGTTTCCAAGGTAGCAGAGGCTCACCCCGACGTAAAGATTTACGTTTCCACTCTTGACAGATGCCTTAACGAAAACGGCTACATCCTTCCCGGACTCGGAGATGCGGGCGACCGTCTTTTCGGAACTAAGTAATTTATATCGATAACGTAAAAAGGAGTTGTCTTAGCGTAGTGCCCTTAAGGACACTACGCAGTTATGATCGCCTGCGGCGAGTTTAGAGTTATGATCGGCTATGCCAAGTTATGATGTGCCTTCAGCACAGTTTGAAGGTCCGTGGCGAACATATCATAACGTTTGCGAAGCAAACTCATAACGACGAGCGAATGCGAGTTTCACAACTCATAACTAAAAATATCAGTTGTATCCACAGATGCAGTGCTTGCAAAGAAAAGAGGACGAGGAATTTCACCAATTCTTCGTCCTTTTCCTGTCGGTAGGTACTATATCTATTGAGTTTAAAACTGTCCTTAAGAGTACAACCCTTTTAGACAACTCCTTTTTGCTTGTAATAATTATTTATTGTATTTATCGTGTAGCGTCTTATATTCGCCCTTATAGTGATAAGCGCTGCCGTTTTTATTTTCGCCAACCTGGTTAAGACCGAGATGCTCAAGAATACCCTGTGATTTTTCGTTAAGCTTGTTTGCGTAGGCTTCAACGGTCTGGAGCGCCATAGGAAGCCTTTGTATAAGCCAGGAGTAAAAGGCAGAGAAGACACCCGCGCCCTGATATTCCTGCTTGATCTGAATTTCATCCATCATAAAGAGCGCGCCGTTTATATAGTACTGAAAATATCCTATTATATTACTGCCGTCATACATAATAACTATTTCTCTCGGAGTATTCATCATTGCGGGATATACGCATGAATACCATTCTTCAAAATCCTCGCCATAGGATTTTCCCGTAGGTGCGATAAGGGTCATATTAGAATGTAAAATTTCGAAAAGCTTGGGCAAAAGTCCGCTTAATTCTCCCTTTTGTGCGTATTCAAATCTGTACATAATAGCTCCTTGTTTAATACTTATAATACTATTTCCAATAATGCCGAAAATATTATAGCACACAGAAGGAATAAAAGCAAGATTTTTGTCGCATAAAATCAGCTTTGACCCGAGGCTGTATGATCCTCCACCATAGAGTCATAATCAGGAGAGGAGTCTACCGAGGCTCTGAAAATCAGCTTGCCGTTAAGGTCGTAAGCTGAATAAACCGTTTCGGTGTAGTGCCATATAAAGCTTATATACGGAGGCTGGTTTGTATACGTCCCCGTTACGTTTTCGGAAACTATTAAATAAAATCTTCCATAGTCTATATATGCAGTGATCGTTCCTGCGTCAAAGCCTTTTAAAAAGTCAGAGGTTCTGTAAACGGGATCTCCGTCCTTTTCACCTACTCGGTAACCGCTGAAATAATTATTCCCATTCTTTTCCATTTCGGTTATTTCAAGATTTCCGTTTACTGTAACCACCCATTTTACAGGATATCCGTTGGAGCCTGAGCCCTTGTATGCGCCGTCATCCGATTGTGACTTAACGTATAAAATAAACCCGTCCTCATATTCTTTTACGCCTTCGAGATTATCAAAATCCGAGCCTTTAATACATTTTGTATTTAGAATTTCTCCGTTCTGATTAAGGATAGCCATATAAACATCCGTTGGCGAATATATTCCGGTTTTCTTTGAGTGGGGTGTCTGATATGAGCCGAAAAAATAGTATTGTCCGTTTTTTTCAAGGCAATATTCAAGGGCATATCCGTCAATATCCGTAAACGGTGTATCAAATATCGGATTGCCGTTTTTGTCGCATTTTATAACGCGGGAGGAAAAGCCGTTTTCACTTTCCCATTGGCTATTTTCGAAGTTGTAAAAATCTTGAAATCCGAGAACGAACAAGAAGCCTCCGTCATCGGTAACCGTAAGTGCGGTGATTTCATATGATCTTGGGGAAGATATAGAATACCTTGCTATCTCGTTTCCGTAAAGATCCATCATAATTACGGTATGGAGAAGGGTCTTAGCTTCCGCATTATCGGTACAGACTTCGGTCTTTAAAAGTCTGCTTTCAAAGGCGTGAATGTTGTAAAAGGTGTTGTTTTCAATTATGTCTTTAAAATCCCTTGGAACTATACCTACCAGGGCTACAGGACCCGTCGGCTTGTCGGAAGAATCCCTGTCATTACATCCTGAAAATACAGTTAACACAGAAATAATCAAAATTAAAATTAAGAAAAATCTTTTCATTTAATTGCCTCCTTTACTAAGCGTTGGTAAGAAGAACGTATGCTATTGTAATAACAAGTATAGAAAATGATATTATGGAGAAAAGAGATATTTTTTTATATGATAAAATGTTTTCTATTCTTGTTTTGACTTTAGCTCCCCCGAAGGCGGCGGCAAAAATGCTTGCTTTTTCAACCGCGTAAAGCAGAGAACGGGCGTATTCCTTTCTTTCGTTTTCACTGCAGCCTGTAAGAGCTTTTTCGTCGCAGGCAAGCTCTATATCCGAATATAGCATTTTCAGTACAAGCCACAGTAAAGGATTGAACCAATGAATACAAGCTATTATAAAGGCTACGAGTCGAATCAGATTGTCACGCCTTTTAATATGAGCATTCTCGTGTAAAAGCACGTATTTAAGCTCCCGGTCCTCATACTCCGAGGGCAGAATGATTTTGGGCTTGAAAATTCCATATACAGCAGGTGAATTAATCTTGTCTGAAAAATAAATATTGTCTTTAAAATGGCAGGTGTTTTTCATTTCCTTAAGGGTTACCGCGTATATGGTAAATAGAAAAATTATGGCAGTCAAGGCTACTGATAACCAGATTATAGATGCAACTTCAAACAGATTTTCAAGTATATTGTATTTGTAGGTTATGGGAAAATATTCGGTGGCTCCCATAATATGATTCATCATTGTTAAGGCTTTATTATCCCCAAACTCATAAATTGTAACGGTTTTTGTGGTTATTTTAGAAAGCAGCGCCATAATCCCGAAATCACTTGAAATTCCTATGGGAATACTCATTCTTGTAAAGGGGATAAGCCATAACCAAAGGAAAAACCTACGGGGTATTTTCCGTATGCGTCGAATAAATATAATAGGTATTGCGCAAATAGATGCTGCGATACTCATATTGAATATCCAGTAAAAGATTTCACCAAGCATAATTTACCTGTTGTCAATAAGCTTGCGTATTTCGTCGATTTCTTCTTGGGTAATATCCTCATCCTCAATAAGCGCTGAGAAAAGAGCCTTTCGTGAGCCGCCGAAAAGCTTGTTGATAAGTCCCTTGGCTTCAGATTCACAAATATCCTTTTTGGATATAAGCGAGGAACAGATAAAGCCGGGATCAGAGCGCTTTATATATCCCTTAGCTTCAATTTTTTTAATAACCGTATAGGTAGTATTTTTATTCCAACTGAATTTTTTGTCAGCCAAAATACCCAGATCCTTAGCGCTTATAGGTTCATTTTCCCAAATAAGCTCCAGTACCTTTAATTCACTGTCAAATATTTTTTGCATATCAAACCTCCGTACTACTTCTATAGTACATACTAACACAATAGTACGTATTTGTCAATGGGCTTTCGCAAAGTTTTTTGCAAATATGTAAAAATCAGTAAAATTCAAAAAGACGAACGCTGATTTCGTTCGTCTTTTGTAATGCTTAAGCTATAGGCATAACGGGTAATATTTTGCCATTTTCATTGTATTCTCCCATAAAGATAAAGGCCTTTTCATAATTACCCAATCTTTGAACCAGTACGTCACGACTGATTTGAGTACAGGTGTCAGAGCCATACTCAATTACGAAATAAGCATCGTCATAGTAGACGTCAGCCAAGCCTGAATAAAAGCACCAAGTAACTCTTATTATTCCTATAACTCCGTTTTCTGTCTTTGCGTACCAGCCGAATACTCCCGTAGTGTCAAACCAAGGATTTGAAACCTCCTTAATATGCGGAGGCTTAATAAGTCCGCCCTCCAAATCCGAACTTACGGACGCGAAGGCAGAGGAGAGATTCGGTAAATTTTCCAAATCCTCTTTAGTGAAGCGCGCCTTTGAAAATGCGTAGGAATCCCTTCGTATGCTAACTGATTCATTTGTGGCAAAGCCCTCGATATATCTTACGGCGTCAAGCTCTATATCGGAGTATAGTCTCCTTGATGAAAACGTAGGCACAAAAATTCCGTTGTCAAAGGACATAATATAACCTAAAGCCTTTCTTGAGCTCAATGATATGTCGTTTAAGAGCTTAACGCTTAAATCGTCACCGTTGGGATTTCGTCGGCTTATCTCTTTAGCTTCAGCATCTTGTAAGCTGGCAGGAGCCTGTGCGTATTTCGTGCTATCGATCCAAGCCTTGGTGGACCTCCAAAGTCTCGAATCAAAATTGCCGTCTGCATCATAGGCTATAAAGCTCGCTCCCATTAAATAATAGCTGCTGTATCCAAAAATAGAACCAAGCTGTTCCGCTTTACCGTCTGTTACGTTATACATTACGGAAAAACTGTTGTAGCCAATTTGAGCCATATCCAAAATTACAAATTTACTGTACTTGGTAAAATCCGTCATATAATCCGTAGGAATCAAATATAAAAATGACTTTGTCATTTTTTCCCCTTTTAAGAGCGTTACAGTCTTCATTCTTAAAAGGCGGAATTCCCTTTGATGCCATTCGTCAAAAAAAATGTAGGTGTCGGGTAAAATTTCCACAAGCTCAGCCGTTACCGATATACCCGTAATGTCAAGATCACCCTCAATCGTCGGTCCGACGCTTTGCTCGCTTCCAAAGAAGCAGGGCATTTTCGAGGGCGCCTGTGGATTTACAACACTATAGCTATCAGACATTATTGGAATGAATAAAGATACGCCGATAATTAAAGCAAGGCATGCGGCAATTGTTCCGTAGCGAATAAAAATATTTCTTTTTCTTTTCCTTCTTTTTAAGCTTTCCTTTTGTTCAATAAAGCTTTCCACTATATCGTTGTCAATGAGGCTTAAGCCCTCATTCCATTCCGCTTTTTTCATATTATGAATCCCTCACTTTCAAGCCTTTCCTTTAAAGCGCTTTTAATGGCGGCAAGCTCTTTATTCACAGTAGAACGGCTGACTCTCAGCTGACTTGCAATAGAATCTATGGATTCGGCTATGTAATATCTGCTCATAAAGATAAATTGCCTGCGTTGAGAAAGAGAGCGTACAAACTCGCTTATAGTCTGTCCAAGCCTTTTCGCATCGAAGCTTTCGCTTATATCTCCATCATCGGTTATGAAATCCTCAAGGTCGCATAAGGATACAGTCATTCCCGACGGGATGGAGGATTTTTTTAAATTTTTATGGTAGCGCTTAATGGCGGTTCTTCGTGTAATTGCTACAAGAAATGATTTTAGTACCCTGGGCTTCGTCGGCGGGATAGCATTCCATACCCCAAGATATGCATCGTTCAGACATTCCTCGCAGTCAAAATTATCGTGTAAAATATTGTAAGTAATAGAGAAGAGATATTTCCTGTATTTATAATCGGTTTCGTCAATTGCCCTTTCGTCGCGTCCCCAAAAAAGCTCAATAATTTCTTCATCGTTCAAAGGCATTTTTACACCTTGCTTGTCCTTAAGCACTTTAACCATCCCCCTTTCCCACGTAATAAAAGCTCTTTGTAAATAATAGTACCGAAAAAGCTGAAAATGTGTAATGAATTAAAAGTCTTTTTTTCAGTATATCATAAAAACATATTCCTTGCAACCAAGCTAACGTATTAACCTCGCTAAAAAAAGGAGAAGTCATTCGACTTCTCCTTCTTGATTTGTCCGCTGTTTTACAATGCGCTATGCTTGCAAACGATGCTATGTAAATCAATCGGTTGGTTGTTGGCTCACTTGATATACTCCGTAAAGAATTGCAACGAGCAATATCAATAGCATTACCTTCCATACAACTGACCATATTCTTTTAAGCAAGCTCTTTTTCTCTTTCTTTTCGGCAACGAGCAACGGGCTGGTTGTTTCGTAGCCTTTTCCGCAATTTATGCCATATTTTTTACAATAGTAAAATTTCATTATATGCATCGTTGCAATTACGGAACACAATACAGCAATACAAGTAAATCCTATCATGGCAAGTGTGGCAGCCAAAGAAGAATTCATACCTCGAAGCATCCTCACCATTCGCATACCCGCAAATGAAGCACCCGATATAATAGTTATATTAATGTTTGTTTTGGAGGATTTCTTTGCCTTGAAAATCCCCTTGTTTATCCTTTTTCTTGTTATCAGAAAATATATAGCTGATGATATTATTTGTAAAGCCGCTACAAGCACAATATCCCAAACATCTATATATTTCCCAACCAAAAGGATCAGGAACATCCATGACTGCAAGATGATACTAAGAGATAATGTGCTGAATGCACTCATAGCAAAACGGCAAGAAAATGATGGTTGAGGACACCACAGCTGGAATGTATAGACGACAATCGCATATACAACAATAAATGACAAGAAAATAGTCATTAAAACAGGCGCATTTCCTGCTATTCCGGCCACTGCGCCGGTAAATCCTAAAAATAAATATGCGGCAGGAACCATCGTACGCAAA
>JAZQLK010000262.1:0-7233 GCA_045542635.1 Eubacteriales bacterium | reverse complement strand
AACGGCAGAATAGCTCCAATTGATTCTCAACCCAAAAACGGGGATATTGTTGAGGTTATTACCTCCAATTCCTCTAAGGGACCAAGCCGCGACTGGCTCAGTATAGTAAAGACCAGTGAGGCGAGAAACAAGATAAGACAGTGGTTCAAAAAAGAAAAGCGCCAGGAAAATATTGCGGTCGGTAAAAATGAAATTGAAAAGATGTTCAACCGCAAGCGTATGGCTTGTACGGACTCCGAGAGGGATGAGATAGTTTCAACTGTTGCCAAGCGAATCGGTATGGTCGATGCAAATGATCTTTATAACGCTCTTGGATACGGAGGAATTTCTTATACCAAGGTTGAATCTAAGCTTACCGACGAATATGAAAAGAATTACAAGAAGGAGCCTCTAAAGGACCTTAACGTAATTGAGCCCACGCCTCAGACGTCACCCGCAGTTAAAAAGAGAAAATCCACAGGCGGCGTATTAGTTGACGGAGAAGAGGGCTGCGTCGTTAAGTTTGCAAAATGCTGCAATCCCCTTCCGGGCGAAAATATTATCGGATTTATTACCAAGGGCTACGGAATTTCAATTCATAAGGCAGATTGCCCCAATATAAGCACAGCATATGCAAACGAGGAGAATGCCGACAGATTCGTAAAGGCGGAGTGGGATATCCCCGCAGGACACACGGGCTCAACCTACGAGTCGCCTATACAGATATTCGTCACAAACCGTATTTCTATTCTTGCGGATATATCTGTCGCTCTTGCGGATATGAAGGTTGATATCGTATCCATAAACACCAAAAACGTTGAGGGCGCGTCAATTATCAATATGACGATCTCCTGTAAAAATATCGAGCACTTTAACTCAATTATTTCAAGGCTCAGAAATATTAAGGACGTTATAAGAGTAACAAGAGTGGTAGGTGCATCGGTATGATAGCTGTTTTGCAAAGAGTGAGCCGAGCAAGCGTTACCGTTGATAGTGAGGTTTGCGGTAAAATAAACGAAGGATTGCTGATTTTACTTGGAGTCAAGGATGGCGATACCGAAAGAGATGCGATTCTCCTTGCGGATAAAATAAGCAAGCTGAGAATATTTTCTGACGAAAACGGAAAAATGAATTTAAGCGTTAAGGATATTTCGGGGAGTGTACTTGTAATTTCTAATTTTACGCTTATGGCAAATTATAAAAAAGGGAACAGACCAGACTATATGAGCGGAGCAAAGCCCCAAGAGGCAAACCGTCTTTACACCTATTTCTGCGATTATATATCAACCATAGTTCCTACGGAAAGAGGGATATTCGGCGCGGATATGAAGGTGGATTTGTTAAATGACGGTCCCGTAACCATAGTAATGGATAGTGAAGTTTTGAAATGAAGCTTAATTTAAACGGAAAAATCAATAAAATATACGTTCAGTCCCTTTGTATGATGTTCTATCACGGAGTGAAATTTCCCGAAAATGGGGAAAGCTGTGACGATCTTGAATTAACCGTTACCGTAAATGAAAGTGAAAGTGCTGTACATTGTACAGCACTTTTGCGCCAGGGAGAGAGGCAGCTTGAGGGCTCATCTATATGCGATTATACAGAGTATGAAAGCGAGGACAGAACCTATAAAATTGCCATAGGACAGGCAATATACAAGGTAGGCTCCGAAATGACGGGAAGAGATTCGGGCTACGGTATTCTCACGGGAATAAGACCGTCAAAGGTAGTGGCAGAGCTTCTTTCCCATAATTCGGAGGAAAAAGTAGAGAGAATACTTAAGGAAAGATACCTGATGAGCGACGATAAATTAAGGCTTTGCCTTGAGGTCGCAAAAAACGAAACGGAAATTTTAAAGGGTACTGACGACGGAAAATGCAGTATTTATATTTCTATACCGTTTTGCCCGTCAAGATGTAATTATTGCTCCTTTATTTCCTATGCGGGCAAGAAGCTTTTTTCCTTGATTCCCGATTATCTTGACAAGCTCTGTAGGGATATAAAGAATACTTTTCAACGTATTAAAGAGCTTGGGCTTACTGTTTCCTGCGTATACATCGGAGGCGGTACGCCTACCGTCCTTGACGAATCTCAGCTTGATGCTTTGCTTTCAACAGTATTTGAATGCACCGACGTTTATGCTCTTGACGAATATACCTTGGAGGGCGGCAGACCCGATACTATCACTGAAAGAAAGCTTGAAATTGCGAAAAAATACGGAGTTACGAGAATAAGCGTAAATCCTCAGACCTTAAACGATGATGTGCTTGAAAAAATAGGCAGACGCCATACGGTTGCGGATTTCCTTTGCGCATATGAAAAGGTTGAAAAAAGCGGTATTGAAAGCGTGAATACCGACCTTATAGCCGGTCTTGATTACGATAATTACGAAAGCTTCAGAGCGTCCGTTAATAAGATCATATCCCTTTCTCCAAGCAACGTAACGGTACATAGCTTCTGCGTTAAAAACGCGGCGCAGATTCGCTCTGATGACAAGGAGATATACGGAAAAAATACGGATTTTGCAAGGCGGAGCGTGGATTATTCCATATCGGCGCTTCTTGCAAGCGGTTATAAGCCATATTATATGTACAGACAGAAGAACACCGTTGGCAATTCGGAAAACGTAGGCTATGCAAAGGAGGGATCCTTCGGTCTTTATAACGTATATATGATGTCCGACGCTCATACAGTATTTGGTATAGGAGCGGGCGCCACTACCAAGCTTGTTAAGCATAATTCCGTTGGTATGGAAATCGAAAGAATATTCTCTCCGAAATATCCATATGAATATTTAAAGGAAAGTAAGGATTTTTACGAAAGAGCAAAGATATTTTTTGATAGGAGTTAATTATGAAAACTATAAACGTTTCATTTGAGCGTGAGGAAGATAAGAAAAAATACGTTCTTGAATGTGAGGAAAAATTTCATAAATACCTTGTTGATATCTCCGCCACGGTTCAGAAAAGCGGAGCAGACGTTATATTGCTCTCAGGTCCCACCTGCTCGGGAAAAACAACTCTTGCAAATAAGATAATAGACGATTATACGAAAAACGGCAAGCACGTCCTGGTTGTATCCATTGACGATTTCTTCCGGGACAGGGATGGGATGAGAGTCGTTAAGGAAAACGAAAAGATAGATTACGATTCCATAGACGCCATTGATTTCGACTGTCTTGAAAAATGCGTTAAGGATCTTGAGGAAAAAAGAGTGTTTTCCGTACCCCGTTACGATTTTCTTACCCAAAAGCGTTCAGGCTACGAAACCTATCGAATGGATGAAAATACGGTGGTCATATTTGAGGGAATACAGGCGGTTTATCCCGAAATATACGGACTTTTCTCAGATTATAATCATACGGGGATTTTCACAAACGTGGACAGTGACGTATGTGTAAACGGCGTATATTTCTCCCGTGACGATATTCGCCTTTCCAGAAGAATAGTAAGGGACAGAAAGTTCAGAGGTGCAACCGCTGATTTTTCCCTCTATTTATGGGAAAGCGTGAGAGAAAACGAGGATAAGAATATATACCCCAACAAGAATATATGTAAGATACAGATGGATTCCTTCCTTGATTATGAATTATTCGTTATAAAAAAATATATAATAGAAATACTGAAGGACGTTTTACCAAGCAGCAGATATTACGGTAAGGCGGTTGAATTAAGGGATAAATATATAGGTCTTCCCGATATCAGCTTTGATTACGTACCGGCAGATTCGCTTTATACAGAATTTTTAGGCAAAAAATAAGAGGAATTAATTTGTTTAACACAGTCGACAGTAAAAAAAGAAGTTCAAAAAATTTATTTTTTTCAGGCGTACTGATTTTAACCCTTGCAAATGTGTTGGTAAAGGCCGTAGGGCTTATATCAAAAATAGCATTAAACAGAGTAGTGGGAAGTGTGGGAGCGGGATATTATAGCTCCGCCTACGAAATATATGCCTTTCTTTACGTTATTTCCACAGCGGGACTCCCCGTTGCAATATCCATTATGGTAGCAAAAAGCGTCGGTAACGGAAATTTTGGAAGGGCTAACAGAATATTCAATATATCATTTAAAGTATTTGCGACCGTGGGGCTTGTTTTGACAGGCCTCATGATTGTTTTTTCAAGAGCCTTAGCAAGCCTTATGGGAGCGCCCGAAACGGAAATATGTATAAAGGCAGTAGCTCCGACCTTGTTTTTTATTTGTATAAGCAGCTGTATACGCGGATATTTTCAAGGCTATCAGCTTATGGGACCTACGGCGGTATCCCAGATTATCGAAGCGGTTTTTAAGGTAGCTATCGGTATAGGAGGCGCATTATACGCAAGGAGCAAGGGCTATGATGACCATATCGTTGCCGCATATACGGTTATGGGTGTTACGGTCGGAGTATTTATCGGCGCTTTGTACCTTATGATAAGAAAGTATTTCTTTGATAAGTCCGCAGATTATACGGTCGGAGATTCATTGGAAAACGGAAAAGCCCTAATTAAAGAAATGCTTCTTATTGCCATTCCCGTAACTCTCAGCTCCTCTGTATTATCTCTTACAACGATTTTAGATACCTTTATGATACAAAACAGGCTTTTATCCTTCGGAATGGATAAAACTACCGTAAGAGTATATTACGGCGATTACACGTCACTTGTTATTTCGATGTTTAATTTACCCACCATTCTCATATATCCGATAGCTAACGCCCTGGTTCCGCTTATATCATCGGCTCTTGCAAGGCAGGACAGGGAAGGAGGCGCTAAAATAAGAACTATGGGTATGAGAATGACGGCCATAATTTCCATACCCTGTGCCGTTGGAATGTCGGTATTTTCCGCTCCTATTCTAAATCTTTTGATGTTTAAGGACGATTCAGTGGTAAGAGCATCCCCGTGGCTTTCCGTTGCGGCTGTATCCGTCATATTTTTAGGAGTTATAGCGATAACCAACACCTTTCTTAATTCTGCAGGCTATCAAAGATTACCAATAATTTCAATGCTTTGCGGAGCGGCGGTAAAGCTTGTTGCAAATTATATTTTACTTGACAAAATAGGAATGATAGGCGCCCCCATTGCAACGGTGCTTTGTTATCTTACTGCATCAATTATAAATATGTATTTCGTTACAAAAAGGGTGGGTGATTTACCGGACCCCTTCGGCGTATTTATAATGCCTCTTGTATGCGCGCATATATGTGTAGGCTCGTCGGTTATAATTTACACAGTATTATGTCTTGTTATATCCGAGGAAATATCTGCGGCGATTTCTATAGCATCAGCGGTTGTGATTTATGTTATTTCCGTGATAAAATCCCGTACCGTAAGTGAGGAGGAAATAGGATTAGCCCCTATGGGCGATATGATTTTAAAAGCATTAAAAAGGCTAAAAATACTTAAATAATAGTCATTTTAAACAAAAAAATACTGAAAAATTAAAAAATATTGAAAATTTTAAACAAAACTCTTGCATTTTATTTTATGTAATGATATAATATAATTGAAAATAAAAGAATATTAAAGAAACGAGGAAAACTCCAATGAACAAGACAGATCTTATTGAAGTAGTAATAAAGGAAACAGAGCTTAAGAAGAAAGATGCCACAGCAGCAGTAGATGCAGTATTTGCAGGAATAGAAAAGGCTCTCGTAGAGGGTGATAAGGTTCAGATTATTGGCTTCGGCGCGTTTGAAGTCAAGGTACAGGCTGCAAGAGAAGGCCGCAACCCCGCAACAGGTGAAGCTATTCAGATTCCTGAATCCAAAACGGTTAAGTTTTCAGCTGGCAAGGCACTTAAGGATAAAGTTAACGGTTAATAAAAATTGAATATAAAGGCAGGCTGTGTATATACGCAGCCTGTTTTAATGCGGTGATAATATGAGAATAGATAAATTTTTAAAGGTTTCAAGAATTATTAAAAGAAGAACTGTGGCAAACGATGCTTGCGATGCATCCCACGTGTCCGTAAACGGAAAGACGGTTAAGGCCTCCTATGACGTTAAGGAGGGAGATATCATTGAAATTACCTTTGGCGCAAAGAGGCTTAAGGTAAGAGTTCTTGACGTTAAGGACGTTGTAAGAAAGAATGATGCACAGGAATTATACGAGGTAGTGTCCGAGTAATAAACTCGGGCACTTTTTCATATATATAATAGGCAGA
This sequence comes from Eubacteriales bacterium, assembly GCA_045542635.1. Classification (GTDB taxonomy): domain Bacteria; phylum Bacillota; class Clostridia; order Oscillospirales; family CAG-272; genus RGIG2000. The sequence goes on along the minus strand of JAZQLK010000262.1, from coordinate 1,108 downwards.
CTAATTGCCTTGGAGGTATGTATGGAAGAAATAAAAGAGCAGCTTAATCACGACGTTTCCATAACGGCGGGTAAATGCCTTCGTATGACGGGAATAAGCGACGTAACCAGCTTTGATGACCGACAGATACTGGCGCAGAATTCCGAATCGGATATATCCATTGAGGGTGAGAGCTTAAAAATAGAAAGGTTTGACGCATCAAGCGGTGAACTGACGGTAAACGGAAAAATATATGGGCTCAATTATTATAAAACAGCTCCCGAAAAAAAGAAAAAATCCTTTATGGGACTATTTAAATGAGGTAATTTGAATGGAAATATCCCTTACCCATCAGTTTGTCGTTCTTCTTTCATCGATCGCCTTTGGAATGCTTCTTGGATTATTATACGATTGCGTGAGGATAGTACGGTGTCTTTTGGGAATACAGTATAAGCGACCGATTAAGCTTTTTAAGGTAAGATCCGGAGAAAAACGGGTCGGTAAATTATATGAAAGCATAGTGATGGGCATTACGGATTTGCTGTATTTTTTAATTGCCGCCGTAATTATGTGCATATTCGTGTATTTTATAAATAACGGTAAGGTAAGATGGTATATCTATTCAGGCTCGGCGGTTGGATTTGCTTTATATTATTTCACCATCGGTAAAATAGTGATTTCTCTGTCAAGTATTATCGCGTACGGAATAAGAAAAGGGCTTTATATATTTTTAATCTGCCTTTACGAGCCTGTAAGACCGCTATTTTCCTTTATTAAAAATTCGGCGAGAAGGGTAGCAGCTATATATAAAGAAGGAACGTCTATAAAATCCGAAAAGCAACAAACGACTAATAGAAAAGTATTGATGGAATACGGAAAACGGGTATAATATCTGCCGCTTACTCAAGTGAGCGGCTTTTATCTTGCAAGAATATCGCAAATAACGTCGTAAAGATGTATGGGTGATGGCTTGAATTTACATACGAATTTCAATATTTCATCAATATATGAGCGTTCAGACGTTATCCCTTTTATTTCTTCCAAGGGATTTTTATCGGATAATAAATCTAAATTAAATACGGAAATGCCGTATACCTTGACCTTTATATTTTCGATTATTTCGTAGCTC
>JAZQLK010000261.1:0-6376 GCA_045542635.1 Eubacteriales bacterium | reverse complement strand
TCTTTCCACCTCTACGGGATGGAATAACTGTTTTTCGTGTTTAAACATAACTACCTCCTAAAATTATATTTCAACACTACTATTTCCTTTTTTTGTGAAATTATACATCTTTTTAGACACAGGGTTGCAAATTTGGGGATTGTATGTTTACATGGTGGTGGGATAGAAAATCGTACACGGGGGTGGAGTTTTTGAGTTAAATTTGTGGTTTGACCACAGTGTAGACCATATACGGGAGTGGACTGTGTGGAAACAGTGTTCGTAAGAGGTTACGAAAGCATAGTTTTCTGAGAGGAAAGGCGTCAAGATGAGGGGAAATGACATCAAAAACTGTCTATTTGGCGTTCGGGTACTGGAGGCCGCGAGTTCGAGTCCCGCCAATTCGACCACGCCTCACTAATTCGAACACCCGGATTAGTGAGGATTTTTAATAATAAATGGGCTGTAATTAAATACAGCCCATTCTTTACTATTTTCATTAATCCATACTTAACATATCTTCTATTATGTAATCAAATTCATCTTGATTTATGTCTAAAAGATTGCATAATAAAAAAGATAGTTGCTTAAATAGGCAATTATCTTTTTCTGAGGCTTTTATATTAAATTAAATGTCAAATTTGGCGAAGACCTCGTCAACGTAAGCTATATCCTTTTCCGTCATTAAGGACCTATATTTTAAATAATAGGCTTTAAGGGCCTGCTTATTTATTTCCTTTGGCTGTGAGCCTACCCGTCTTTCAAAGTTGCCGTACACGATATCGTTCAAAGCCTCCTCGCATATGCAAAGTCCCGATTCAAAACGGTCGGCTACCGCCTTTACAATATCGGCGCTTGAAAGAAATCTGTAAACTCTGTCAACGAGCCACATACTGCTCTCGGAGCTTCTCGGATAATAGGCATCTGTGCCCAGAATTATCCTCTTTGAATACTTTTCAAAAAAGCTCTTAAAGAACTCCTTATCCTTATAAAAAGAAAGGTACATTTCCCATCCGGGTGTCAAATCTACACATACGTTAGGATATTTTTCGAACATTTCCGCAATTTCAAGAGGCTTTTCCGACTTAAAGAAGAAATGAGCGAAGGTAACGCACAGATCAGGATGAGCGTCTAAAATCGCGTATGCCTGTCTGTATAGCTCCTCGTGGGAGGCAAAGGTATCATCTCCATAGTAGTCGCCACCCTCATTTTCCCAGAATTCCTTAGGATCGTTTACGTGAAAGATAATATGAGTGCCGCACTTCTCCGCCTCGGCAAAAAATCTGTCGTGCTCCACGTTCAGAAGATTCTTGCCTATGGTTCTGTTAAGGGTGGGCTTACCCTCAAGCATCTTCACTCCGTCAAAGCCGATTTTCTCAAGCTCGCCAAGCTGGGTTACAAAATCCATTCCCTCGGGTAAGTTTTCTCCCATAGGGTATTTATCGTAAAGCAAGCCTGCGTGAGCGTAGGTTTCCTTATTTATAAGCTTATACACGGCGCACATAAGATTGCTTGTTACGTCGCTTCCGTAGCCTGAGGGAAGAGCGCAAAGATTCAACCCCGCCAGTCCCATCTCATTTCTGTATTCCTCGAAGCAATGAAAAAAATCCTTTCCTGCTTCGTCCTTCCAATCGTATATATGAAGATGTCCGTCTATTACCTTGTGCTTTACCCTTGGAAATATGTAGCTCATAATATCCTCCTTGCCTTATATGTAATCTTTAAGAATTCATTTTTCCTTATTATAGCATTTTACAATTATAAAATCAACCGAATTAAAGTCTTAATTTTCGAAAATTATCAATTTTATATTTAAAGATTGACACTCCCCCGCGGAAAATGGTATAATCCATATATAAAGACTCAGGAGGGACTTATGGAAAATACAAAAGCTTTTATTGAAAATAAGCTTACCGAAATGAAGTTAAAAAACGAAGATGCCTTTGCAAGGCTTGATGACATCTGCTATCTTACGGATTATACACCCGAAAATGATATCTGGACAGGTGCATTTCAGGATGCGATAAATGAGCATAGCACGGTAATAATACCTCCATCGGATAAGCCGTATATAATAGACAAAGCAGTGATAATTCCATCTAACAGGCGAATTATCGCCAAGGACGGGGCTGTAATTCGCTTGAAGGAGGGGGTTACGACCCTTATGCTCCGTAACGCAAGCACCGCCGACGGAACACATATGCCTATAAGCACTCCGAGGGATAAATGCATATCAATTGAGGGCGGAGTTTGGGAGGACTGGTGTCCCCACAGGATGGGCTACGGGAGAAGCGGTATGTATGATGAAAAAAGAAGCCTTTACGGAGTTTCCACCCTTATGTTTCTTGAAAACGTGGATTGTCTTACAATAAAAAATATGACCTTTAAGCACTGCGGCGGCTTTGCGGTACAGATCGGCGACGCGTCTGACGTGGTGGCGGAGGGAATTCGCTTTGAAGGATGCTATGCCGACGGACTGCATATTAACGGCAACGTGGAAAACGTATACGTAAGCGACGTACGCGGTGAGGTTGGAGATGATCTCGTAGCCTTCAATATGTTCGACTGGCAGGATTCCTCCGTAAACTTCGGCCCCTGTAAAAACGTACTGTGTCAGGATCTTGAGCTTGCCGAGAGCAGCCACTATAAAGCCCTAAGAATCGAGCCGGGCGTGTACGAATTCAAGGATGGTTCCTGCGTTGACTGCTCCCTTGAAAACGCTATTTTCAGAAGAATAAAGGGTATAAAGACCTTTAAGCTGTACTGCCAGACTCCCCCGTATTCTCCCGATAAGGGGCCTGAAAAGGCGGACGTGGGAAGCGGTGACAATATTTTCTTTGAGGATATTTCCATTGACCTTGACTCCCCCATTGACAAGCTTGACGAGTATATGACGTCCCATCCCGTAAAGGGCACCTTTGCCGCCTTTGAGCTTGGGCTTAACGTAAAAAACATTTACTTTAAAAATATTGATTTAACCTTACACAGAGATATATTCCCTATGTCCTACCTTATTTGTATAGGACCGAAATCTGTACGCTTTCCCGACGGACGGGAGGTATTCGACCCGTATTTCAGCTCGACGGCAGAAAGCATTTACCTTGAAAATATAAGGATAAACGGCGAAAAGCCCCATAACGTATATGACTTTATTAAGGAAATCGAATTTAATTCTCTCTATGATGACATCCCCTCCACAGCATACGGAAGGATAAAGAGCATTTGCGTAAAATAAAAGTTTAAAGCGCAGACCGTTTTCAAATACAACGGTCTGCGTTTTTGTTGCTTATGCAACTGCGAGTTGAGTTTAACTTGCCTATGCGGTTATTGATTTATTTAAAAAAATCTGTTATAATGTGATAAAGAGAGTAATCTGCGAAAGGAGTGACTATATGACTATTGGTGAAAAGATAAAGATGCTTCGTCAGAAAAATGATGTTACCCAGGAAAAATTAGCTGAATATCTTAATATAAGCTATCAATCCGTTTCAAAATGGGAAAACAATAACGCAATGCCCGACATTTCATTGGTTATTCCCATCGCTAATTTCTTCGGCGTGACCATTGACGAGCTTTTCGACCACGACGTGGATATGCAGAACGCGGACGTGGACGAATACGTTAAAAGAGATCTGGAGCTTGCTCACAAGGGTTATATATCCGAGCGCATTGACCTTTGGAGGGAGGCATCCTATAAGTACCCGAGAAACTCCCATTGTCTTATGAAGCTTGCCTATGCTCTGTGGGACACACTTAATTTAGGCGATGAATTTGAAGCCTGTCGTGAGGAAAACGCAAGGGAGGTCATTTCCCTTTGCGAAAGGATTTTACGTGACTGCACCGACAATAACGAGCGTAACGGCGCTCTTCAGCTTCTTGTATTTACCTACGGCGACTATACTCTTTCCGTTGCCAACGAGAAAAAAGCGGTGGCGTATGCTAATATGACCAGCGACTTTTATACCTGTCGCGATATGCTTCTTGAGCATGCGTATTTTACCTTCGAGGGCAAGAAAAAGGCTTTGAAGCGCAAGCACGAAAACAATCTTCAGTTTATGGACTGTCTTTGTATGAACGTTCACCTTTCCCAGGGACGGACACCGGAGGAGGAGATTTTCGCCTGTGAAACGGCTCTTAAGCTCTGGAACGCCTTGATTTACGACGGCAATTTTCTTTTTTACCATAGCAGAATAGCAAGCATTTATTCTCAGATCGCATCCTGCTACGCCAAGCTTGAGGACAGAGAAAATACTGTTAAAAATCTTAAAATGGCTCTTTCCCACGCAGATAAATACGATAGCTTACCGGATATTGTGGAGCATTACACAAGCGTGTTCGTATCCTCGGCGGTGGCAGATCATTCGTCAAGCACGAAAAATTACAGAGAAACCAATACCCAGCTTATTCTCAATAATCTGTCCAAGCCTTGCTTTGATTTCATTCGCGAGGATGAAGAGTTTATTTCTTTATTCAATAAATAAAAGGGGTCTGCGGATTTTTTTCCGCATACCCTTTTATTATTCCTTAGTAATTGATTTTTTCGTTTTACGATGCTATAATATAATAAAAAAGTATTTTCAAGGAGAATATCATGGTAAAGGCTATAAATCCTATAATCCCCGGCTTTCATCCCGACCCCTCCATCTGCAGAGTAGGCGACGATTACTATCTTGCCACCTCCACCTTCCAATGGTTCCCCGGTGTGCAGCTTTATCACTCCCGTGACCTTGTAAACTGGGAGGAGATGCCCTCACCTCTTCGCAGAGTTTCTCAGCTTGATATGAAGGGTGACCCCAACTCAGGCGGAATATGGGGTCCTTGTCTTTCCTACTCAAACGGAACCTTTTACCTTATCTATACAAATACGAAAAATTTTCACGGTATATTCAAGGATACGCCCAATTACGTTGTAACCACAAATGACCTTTACGGTGATTGGAGCGAGCCTGTTTATCTTAATTCAAGCGGATTCGACCCCTCTATGTTCCACGATGACGACGGAAGAAAGTATCTTCTTAACATGAGATGGGATTCCCGTATGGAGAACCACGATTTTTCCGGAATTATGCTTCAAGAATATTCCGAGAAGGAAAAGAAGCTTATAGGTAAGCCTACCTGTATTTTCAGAGGCACCGAGGTTGGCGCCACAGAAGCGCCTCATCTTTATAAAAAGGACGGATACTACTATCTTATGGTTGCCGAGGGCGGTACTATGTACAACCACGGCATAAGAATGGCTCGCTCCAAAAATATTCTCGGTCCATATGAATACGATCCTATGCCCTTGCTTACCGTAAGAGATAATCCCGCATCTCCCTTGCAGCGTACGGGACACGGCTCCCTTGTGGATACCAAAAACGGTGAATGGTACGTGCCCTACCTTTGCGGCAGACCAATTACCGAAAAGGGCAGATGTATTCTCGGCAGAGAAACCGCAATCGCGAGGGTTGTATGGGATGAAAACGGCTGGCTCCGTCTTGCAAACGGCGGAACAACTCCCCCCGTGGAATGCGATATAAACCTTGACGAGGTTAAATATCCTCCCCTTCCCGAAACCGTAGATTTCGATTTAACGACACTCCCCCACACCTTCAAGACCCTCCGCATACCATTTGATGAAAAGATCGGATCTCTTACCGAGAGAAAGGGTCACTTAAGACTTTACGGCAGAGATTCCATAACATCCTGGAACACCCAGGCTCTTGTTGCCCGCAGACTCCAGCATCACCACGCTGAGGCTATAACAAAAATGGAATTCCACCCCGACAATTTCCAGCAGATGGCAGGACTTACGGTTATGTATGATACCTATAATTTCTTCTATCTCTATATGTCCAAGGGTGATGACGGAGACAACGTGCTTCGCGTATTCGTTCGCGACAGTCTTAAATTCTACAATCCTCTTATGAGAGGAATAAGCATTGGAAACGCGTCCACAGTCTACCTCCGTGTAAACGTTGACAATCTTACCCTTCGCTACTCCTATTCCCTTGACGGTGCAAATTACACGGAAATCGGTGGAGCTCTTGACTGCTCCAATCTTTCCGACGAGGCATACGGCGATATCGGTCACGAGGGGCATACGGGAACGTTTATCGGTATGTGCTGCCACGATCTTTCGGGCGGAGAAATCGACCCCGCTTGCTATGCGGACTTCGAATTTTTCACCTACAAGCATAAATAACACGACTATAAAAGTTCAAAAACGCGACACAGAGTGTCGCGTTTTTGTTTATTCATACTGTGAAAGCGCTTTTTTAAGATGCTCTCTTACGGAGCTTACCACCGATGGCGGAGAAACGACCCTTAATCTGTCCTCGAAGGAGCAGCACCAGGCTATGAACATAGGTCCTGTCTGAACCTCTGCTTTACAGGAGATTTTGCCGTCCTTGGTTTC
>JAZQLK010000260.1:0-6435 GCA_045542635.1 Eubacteriales bacterium | reverse complement strand
CGCAGTCCTTTTTGTTTGGCTGGGATAGATGGATTCGAACCATCGAAATGCCAGAGTCAAAGTCTGGTGCCTTACCGCTTGGCTATATCCCAATATATGCCTGACGGAGTCAAGCATAGGTATTTTATCATATTTTATTTGAGTTGTCAAGCACTTATGACAAATCGAATAATAGGTTTAGAGCTTACTTTAACCTTTTTATAAGAGTAGGTATACATTCTTCAAATTTTGTTCCATAGCTATGGTCATCATTTTCAGCCATAGTCTGCTTAATACAGTCAACGGTAAAGTCAACGGCAAGGGAAAGAGCGTCCTTATCACTCATTCCACGGGTAAGCGCGCCTGCGAATACTGATGCGAAGGTATCACCCGTACCGTGAAATTCCACCGGTAGATGCTCGTTGAAATATGAGAAGAATTCGTCCCGCTCCTTATCGTATAAAACCGCACCCTGTGTGGATGATTCGTATGAAATTCCCGAAATGACCGCTTTTTTTGCTCCTAAATCACAAAGTCTTTTAAGAAGTGAATGAACGTGCTTTTCATCGTAGGAGGTCTTATATTCCTCGCCGAGAATGAAGGAAGCCTCCGTAATATTGGGAACTACTATATCGGCAACGGCGCAAAGCTTTGCCATATGAGAGGGGAAGTCCTTATCAAATCCTGTATAAAGCCTGCCCCAATCACCCATAGCGGGGTCAACGAAAAGGAGAGTACTATCCTTCTTAAACTCTTTAACAAAGTCAAGAACGTGGTCAATTTGTGAATGGGAGCCGAGATAGCCTGTGTATATGCAGTCGAAGCGTAAATTATATTTCTTCCAATGGTCGGAAATTTTTGGGATATCCTCGCTTAAGTCACGGAAGGTAAAGCCTGTAAATCCTCCTGTATGTGTGGATAAAACCGACGTGGGTATAATGGCGCACTCAATTCCCATAGCCGAGATCAAAGGAAGCGCCACGGTAATGGAGCATTTTCCGAAGCAGGATATATCCTGTATGGTAACGATTCTTTTCATAAAATTCACCTCGTGGTAATTATACAACTTAAAGCTCGTGTTGTCAACTTATTTATATAAAATTTGGTTTTTATATTTACATATGGAAAAAAATGTGTTATTATATATATGTTAAAAATTTAGATATTCCGGAGGAATTCATTATGAGTAACAAGGTTATTGTTGAAACAAGCGCCCGTCACGTTCATCTTACAGATGAGCATATTGAAGTATTGTTCGGCGCAGGCCACAAGCTTACCTTTAAGAAGGATCTTAGCCAGCCCGGTCAGTTCGCATGCGAGGAGAGAGTTTGCATCGTTGGTCCTAAGAACAAGATTGACAGAGTAATCGTTCTCGGTCCTGCAAGAAAGGCATCCCAGGTTGAAATTTCCTTTACAGACGCTCGTACACTTGGCATTACAGCTCCCGTAAGAGAGAGCGGCGACGTTAGCGGCTCAGGTGCTTGCAAGCTCGTTGGCCCCTGCGGTGAGGTTGAGCTTTCCGAGGGCGTAATTATTGCTAAGAGACATATTCACTTTACACCTGCAGAGGCAGAGGCGGCAGGCGTTTCCGATAAGGAAATAGTAAAGGTTAAGGTTACATCCGAAAGAACAACTATCTTTGACGACGTTGTTGTAAGAGTTAACCCCGCATTCAGCGCTGCTATGCACATTGACACAGACGAATCCAACGCAGCTTGCGCATTCGGCGTTTGCTACGGCGAAATCGTTAAATAATCTACATACCTAAAATCGCAGGAAAATTCCTGCGATTTTTTGTTAAATATACGGACTTGAAATTATCCATCATATGTGATAAAATATATAATAAAGCAGAGAGGGAGGGATATTATGATACTTACTATCGATATTGGTAATAGCGCTATAACTATGGGCGGATTCGTTGGCGAAGGTCTGGTCTTTTCCTCCCGTATATCCACCGTCCGCGAGAAAACGGCGGATGAATACGCTATCAGTATTTTGGATTCCTTCAAGCTTTACGGCGTAGACAAACGCGCGGTTAAGGGCGTAATAATTGCGTCCGTAGTTCCGCCTGCCAATTCGGAAATACGGGAGGCTATTAAGCTTGTTTTCGGCATAAATCCCTTATTCGTAGGACCGGGGGTAAAGAGTGGAATCCAGATTCAGTGCGACATCCCCTCATCCGTAGGCGCGGATATTATCGCTTCATCCGTTGCCGCAAAGCATATTTACGGAAGCCCTTGTCTTATAGTTGACGTTGATACCGTTACTAAAATAACTCTCGTTGATAAGAAGGGCGCTTTTGTGGGCACGTCTATAATGCCCGGCGTTCTTATGGGACTTAACGCCCTTTCCGAGGGTACGGCTCAGCTTCCTAAAATCAGTCTTGAGGCTCCGTGCTCCGTAATGGGTAAAAATACTGCGGACAGTATGCGCTCGGGAGCAATTTTCGGGAACGCAAGTATGATAGACGGTATGATAGACAGAGTAGAGCGGGAAGCGGGAGAAGCAATTACCGTATGCGTAACGGGAGCGCTTTCATCTCTTGTGGCTCCATACTGTAATCATAATATGCGAAACGATGCGCATCTCGTTTTAAAGGGGCTTAACTTAATTTACGGAAAAAACAATCCCGTAACGGAAAAATAGTATATTACCGTGAAAACGGAAAATATAAATTTTATGCGTTGTACCCTTAGCGGACGACAGCAAGGAGGAATTTATGGAAAATAACAAAAGCAGATGGTCAACCGAAAAGCTTGTGCTTTTAGCGCTTCTTACAGCTTTAACGGCGGTGCTTTCCTATTTCGGAGGATTTATTAAAATAGGCGGCTTGGCATCGATCTCACTCACCTTAATACCCGTAGTTCTCGGCGCGGCACTGTGCGGACCTTACGCAGGCGGATGGCTTGGCGGTGTTTCGGGCGTTGTATTCTTTATGACGGCCGATGCGGCGTTTTGGTTTGGACTTAGCATACCCGGAACTATCATTACCGTAATGATCAAGGGCATAGCGGCAGGTCTTCTTGCAGGACTTGTTTACAAGCTTCTTGAAAAATTAAACCGTTACGCGGCAGTAATAGTAAGCGCTATTGTTTGCCCCGTGGTAAATACTTCAATATTCTTACTCGGCAGCGTTATATTTTTTATGGACGCTGTAAACAGCGGAGCAACAAGCGAGGGAATGGGTACCTTTGGATATCTTATCGTATTCTTCGTAGGACTCAATTTCGTATTCGAGCTTGCGTTTAATATTATTATAAGCCCTGCGATTTTAAGGCTTATCAACATAAAAAAGAAAAACTGATATTAAATCGAACGGAATTTTCCGTTCGATTTTCATTTTAAGAAAGCCTATTGTAATATATTTTATTGACAAATATATTTATATATGGTAAAATTATTATGTATGAATATTCAAATAAATGAATACGGAGGACAATATGGTATACGATCTTGTAAAACAAATTGACAGTAAGCTTTCATCTAAGCTTAATTATACAGTAACTACACCAACGGATTTTTCAAGGGATGAGAAGCTTCCTCTTATCGTTTTTCTTCACGGCGCGGGCGAGCGCGGCGACGATATAGACAAGGTAAAGGTATACTGTGTCCCCAAGCTTTTTGGCAAAAATCAGGATATGGAAAGAGTAGTTACTCTTGCTCCCCAGTGCCCTTATAACCTCACGTGGTACGATTTCAAGTGGGATGTTATCTCTCTTATCGAGGACGTTATTAAGGAATATAATATTGATAAAAACAGAGTAAGCCTTACGGGAATCAGTATGGGCGGCTTCGGTACCTGGGAAATTGCAATGCAGGTTCCCCATATGTTTTCCGCCATCGCTCCCATCTGCTCCGGCGGTATGAGCTGGCGCTCCTGGTCCCTTACCAAGCTTCCCATAAGAGTATATCACGGCAGACGTGACAGCGTAGTACCCTTTGTATACTCCGAGCTTATGGTGAACGCCATCAAGGCTCAGGGCGGCAACGTGGATTTTATAGCCTACGACGATCTTGATCATAACTGCTGGGACAGAGCATATGAGGAAACAGATCTTATAAATTGGCTTGCAAGCTCTTCAAAATAAGGGGGAAATATGGAAACAAAATCTAAAGTAAAAAAGGTAATGCACATTTTCAACCCCTTGGCAGGCAAGGGCGCGGCTAAGAAGATGAAGAAAAATATAGACGCCTCCAATTACGTTTATATGTCCAAATCTGCCGAGGATGCTACGAATTTTATAATAGAAACCTGTAAGGAAAATCCTGATACCCGCTTTACCGTATACGGCGGCGACGGAACAGTATTCAGAGCCGTAAACGCTCTTATGAAGAGCGGCTGTAACGATACCGCTCAGATAAAGGTGGTTCCCGTTGGAAGCGGCAACGATTTCGTTCGCTCATTCGAGGGCGTTAAGGGTGAGATCCAGGTTGACGTAATGCAGTTTAACGATAAATACGGCATTAACGTAATCAATATGGGCTTTGACTGTGAGGTTGTACGTCGCGCAGCCAAAATCAAGAGAGTACCCTTGGTTTCCGGTAAAATGGCGTATATTTTCGGTGTTGCCGGCGAGCTTGTGCATAAGAAGGCTATGGATGCTACCGTAACCGTAACCTATGCGGACGGTACCTCCGAGGTAATTGAAGATAAAATGCTTCTTATCGCCGTAGCTAATGCAAACTGGTATGGCGGTGGCTTCAAGGTTGCTCCCACAGCCCTTGTAAACGATGGGCTTCTTGATCTTTGTATAATCAAGAATGTTAGCACAAAAACCTTTATAAGCCTTGTTGGCGATTACAAAAAGGGTGACCACGTTGACCTTGAGAAGGATGAGGTAAAGGAAAAATTCAAGGATTTTGTAATATACAAAAAATGCGTTGGCGTAAAGGTAGAGGGCTGCAAGAGCGTTTGCGCCGACGGCGAGATTTTCGAGGAAACCGAGGTAGATATCAAGGTTGTCCCCCAGGCAATCAATCTTTATTTAGAATAAGTAAAAAGAGCGAACATTGGTTCGCTCTTTTTTACGTTGATTCTATTAAGATTCCAAGCTCGGAAAGCTTTTTTATAATACGCTCAAAGGCGTCCTCGTCCTTTACGTCAACTGTGTGAATGTGCAGTCCCTCCGTAAGGAGTGAAAGCGGATTTGCTCCCGTCATAGAGATCTTTTTTACAAATTCATCGGCATCGTATCGGGATGAGATATTAAGCTCGGCGGATATCCTTCCGTATATGGAATGCTCAACGCATACGTCCACGACGGTGCCACCGTTATCCACAATGGCGTAAAGCTCGTCTAATACCTCGTCCTTGCCGTGCTTTACCGCGATTCTTTTTATAAGCCCGATTTTCTTGGAATCAAGAATGTATCCTCTGCTCTTGGCGGAAATGGATTCTCCCGAAGCCCTTAACAACGCAATATCTGCAACGATTATCTGCCTTGTAACGGAAAATTCGGAAGCAAGAGCGCTTGCGCTTATGGGGAATGTGCTGTCTTGCAGCCTTAACAGTATTGCATTTCTTCTTTCTTCACCGTTCATTGTATCAACCTCAATTTAAGTAGTCATAAATAACGAAAACAGACCGTGATGTCCGTACGTTTTTAGTATATCATACAAAAATAAAAAATGCAATGAAAAATCTCTTGACAGGCAAAAATTCTTGTGCTAAAATCCTGTATATACACATAAATATACACAAGTGTATACATAAGGAGGAAATAGAAATGAAAAGAAATTATGCGGTTTTGGTAGTTGATATGCTTAATGATTTTGTAACGGGCGCCCTCAAGTGCGACAGGGGTCTTGCGATTGTTCCCAAGACTAAGGAGCTTCTTGCAGGCTGCCGTGAAAAGGGAGTTCCCGTAATTTTCTGTAATGATGCGCATATCAAGGGCATTGACCATGAGCTTAAATTCTGGGGTGATCACGCAATCGCAGGCACAAAGGGAGCGGAGGTAATTCCCGAGCTTGACCTTTGCGATAAGGACTACATTGTTCCAAAGCGCCGTTACAGCGGATTTTTCAAGACAGACCTTGACCTTTTACTTCGTGAGCTTGGCGTTGATACCGTAGTTATGACAGGCTTACACGCTCATATGTGCGTACGCCATACGTCTGCGGATGCATACCAGCACGGCTACAACGTTGTAGTTGCCAAGGACGCAACCGATTCCTTTACTGAAGAGGATTACCTCTACGGAATCAAGTATCTTAAGGAAACCTACGATGCGGAGATCTCCGACGTTGATACGATTCTTAAGAGCCTTTAATTGGAAAAAAGATACATAAAAATAAAAAGGGCAGAGAACGGTTAGCGTAACGTTCTCTGCCCTTTAATAAACTAAAAAAGACCGTTCACAGAACGGTCTTTTCAGGTGTGTTAAGCCAAAATTACTTGATTTCTGCCTTAGCGCCAGCAGCCTCGAGCTGCTTCTTGATGTCTTCAGCTGT
>JAZQLK010000259.1:0-3578 GCA_045542635.1 Eubacteriales bacterium | reverse complement strand
AGGCGCGCTTGGTAAATTCCCCTGCGCCCGCCATCTGGGCTCCGCAGGAGAGAGCCAGCTCCAGAACCGCCTGGGTCACGTACAGTCCGCCGTGACAGCAGATCTCGCACACGTCCTCCCCCGTAAAGGAGTGAGGTCCCTTAAAGTAGGTAAGAGTTCCGTCGTCAATAGTCTTGCCGTCCCTTATTATGCTTCCGTAATAGCAGACTCTCGGAGTAATATCCAAAAGGCTCTTACCCGAGGGCAGAGCAAACATTTTTGACGCTACGGAAAGCGCTTCGTCTCCGCTTATTCGGAGCATAGCTACGCCGCCCTTACCGCGGGCTGTGGAAATTGCGGCAACAGTGGAATGAAACATACATACCTCCTTGATTTAAGGGTTCTTATCTAATTTTACCATACCCTGTGTTTATTTTCAATAGAAAATAAAATATAAAAGCCGTTGACTTATTAAATTATCTGTGCTATACTCATAGGCGACGAGGGGAGGAGTGATATTTTGGCTATACATCTTTACGATAAATTCAATTACCGTAAGCTTATCCGTTTCGTTATACCGTCCGTTATAATGATGGTATTTTCATCGGTATACGGTGTTGTTGACGGACTTTTCGTGTCAAACTACGTAGGCAAGACCGCCTTTGCCTCGGTTAACCTTATAATGCCCTTCCTTATGGTCATCACCACCGTGGGATTTATGATAGGAACGGGAGGCTCAGCCCTTGTTGCCAAGATCTACGGCGAGGGCGATACGGAAAGAGCCAAGCGTGTTTTCAGCTTTCTTATATATACCACCCTGGTTGTGGGAGGCGCGCTTTCCGTCCTTGGCTTTATATTTATCCGTCCTATTTCCATCCTGCTGGGCGCCGAGGGAGAAATGGTTGATATCTGCGTCACCTACGGAAGAATAATTCTTGTTTCCTTAACGGCGTGGATGCTTCAGAACGTATTTCAGAGCTTCTGCGTAACGGCGGAGAAGCCGGGCTTCGGTCTTGTTATTATGGTTGCGGCAGGACTTACGAATATATTCCTTGATTTCCTTTTTGTGGGAGTATTTAAATGGGGAATTATGGGCGCCGCCGCAGCTACGGCTACAAGCCAGGCAGTGGGTGGCATAGTTCCGTTCTTCTACTTTGCGTTCCCCAATGAAAGCATATTGAGGCTTACTAAGTGCAATCTTGATTTCAAGTCTCTTGGCAAGACTCTGACAAACGGCTCCTCGGAGCTTATGACGAATCTTTCAATGTCCGTTGTAAATATCCTTTATAATTACAAGCTTATCGGTATGTACGGCGAGGACGGAGTTGCCGCCTACGGCGTTATAATGTACGTGGCGTTTATATTTATCTCCATCTTCATCGGCTATTCCATAGGCTCAGCTCCCATAATAAGCTATAATTACGGGGCTGAAAATACGGCAGAGCTTAAAAGCGTTCATAAAAAGGGAATAGTGATAATCGGTGTCAGCGCCGCCTGTCTTACCGCCCTTGCACTTGTTCTTTCCCCCGCCCTTTCAAATATATTCGTGGGATATGACAGAGGGCTTTACGAGCTTACGAAAAAGGCGTTTGCCCTCTATTCGGTTTCCTTCCTTTTTGCAGGCTTCAATGTTTACGCATCCTCGTTTTTTACCGCCCTCGGTAACGGACTTGTGTCCGCAATCATATCCTTCCTTCGCACCTGCCTTTTCCAGGTGGCGGCAATATTTGCCGTGCCCGCTATTATAGGCGACGACGGAATCTGGTTGGCTATCGTGGTAGCGGAGCTTTTATCCATAATCATAAGCGTATTCTTCCTTATAAAAAATAAAAAGAAATACAGTTATTAAGAGGCTAAAATGAAAATAAATCAAAAGGCAAGAGAAGCTCTTTTAATCGGTGGCATTTGCGCTACGTCCTATCTTGCCGTGTATATTGCGAGAAACGTTTTAAGCGCCGTTACCCCAAGCATTGTGGAAAACGGAGCGTTCACAAAGGAATATATAGGTAATATTTCATCACTTTTCTTTATCTTTTACGCCATCGGTCAGCTCTTGAACGGCATTCTCGGAGACAGGATAAAGGCAAGATATATGATGTCCTTCGGACTCCTTCTTGCAGGAGCCTCAAGCGTGATTTTCCCCTATATTATCGACACTCCCCCCGTGGCAAAGGCGGCTTACGGCATAACGGGACTCTTTCTTTCTATGATATACGCGCCTATGACCAAGGTGGTGGCGGAGAATACCTACCCCGAATATACCACAAGGTGCAGCTTAAGCTACTCCTTAGCGTCCTATCTCGGCTCTCCCGCCGCGGGAGCCTTTGCGGCGGTTATGGCTTGGCAGAGCGTATTTACCGTAAGCGGCATAGCTCTTTTCGTAATGGCGGTAATATGCTTTATAAGCTTTTGGTACCTTGAAAGAAGGGGCGTAATCGTACATAACAGATATAAGAGCTTAAGGGATTCAAGCGTAAAGCACGGCTTTACAAAGGGCGTTAAGATATTGCTTAAGCGCAGGATAATCCTTTTTGCCATAATATCCGTGCTTACGGGTGTTGTAAGAACCGCCGTTGTATTCTGGCTTCCCACCTACTATTCTGAATATCTTGAATTCGGGCCGAAAATCTCCGCTGTGGTGTTTACGGTGTCAACCCTGCTTATTTCCTTAACCGTGTTTTTAACCGTTGCTGTCTATAAGCTTTTAAGAAGCAATATGAATCTTACCCTCTTTGCCACCTTTACGATGTCGGCGCTCTTCTTCCTTGGCGTATTCCTGCTTCGTGCGCCTATTTTAAACGTAGCGTTTATAGTTCTTGCGGTTATGAGCGCAAACGCCGCCGCTACTATGCTCTGGAGTATGTATTGCCCCTCTCTTAAGGATACGGGTATGGTGTCCGTCGCCACGGGCTTCCTGGTTTTCGTGGGCTATATCGCCTCGTCCCTTTCAAGCACCCTCTTCGCAAAGGCCGTTGATACCATCGGTTGGGGCAAGCTTATCCTCGTATGGATGGGACTTATGGCGCTGGGATCAATTATGATGCTTCCTTATATTTTTAAGAAAAAATCTGTTAATTAAAACAAAGCCCCGACACGATAGCGTGATACCCTTAACGGAGTATCACGCTAAACTATGATTGCCCTTGCGGGCAAGTTATAAGTTATGATATGCTTCGCATAGTTATGATTGGCTTCGCCAAGTTTAAGGTTTGATGGGCAATCATACCATAACATTTGCGTAGCAAATTCATAACGGTGAGCGAAAGCGAGCCTCATAACTCTAAACTAAAACAAACAAAAAAGAGCAGACATGCAAGATTTTATCGGTCTTGTGTGTTTGCTCTTTCTGTTTGTAAATATGGGTTTGGGCTTAGCCCATAGAGTGCTTGAACAGTCAAATGCGATACTTGCGCTTAGCGGTGTTTTCAAATTCTCCGCTAAAAACATCGCACACAGTTTTTATTGTTTTTATGCTTGTTTTACGAAGTCACTATATTTGATAAATGAGTATTTTGCGCCCTCTGCTGGAGCATCAGCTTGCAAGTAAGAATAGCTCTTTCCTTCCTCGCTTGATACCTCAACGTAAGCGCCGATTGCAA
>JAZQLK010000258.1:0-2021 GCA_045542635.1 Eubacteriales bacterium | reverse complement strand
GGTATGGGCTCTTCATTGGTTTATATGCTTATTCAGCTTGCCCAGGCTCTTATAAAGGGTAACGTATTCATTTTTTGCGTTGGCGCGGGAGCGGTTATTATATGCGCCCTTTTTGATTACGTAGTACCGTTTTCAATACTCGGCCTTTCATTTGTGGCAGCGCCGAAAAAAGGAGAAAAATTAAACATAGTTAAGGTTCTTGTTACCTTTGGTATTCTTATTTTCATAAGATTCCTTTGCCATTTCATAACCGGTATGGTAATATGGAAGCAGTGGGCTCCCGAGGGAATGGGACCGTTTCTTTACTCCCTTTCCTATAACGGCTCATATATGCTTCCCGAGCTTGTGCTTACTCTTATTGTTGCTTCTTTCTTGATATCCTCGAAGCAGATTGAAAAGCTTCTCGAAAATGAAAACTGATTAAAAAGCGTGGGAAACCACGCTTTTTTCTTGACTTTATACTCCTGCAATTATATAATATATATGAGAATATTCAAAAAGGAGAAGAATATGGATATTAATGCAACGTATAACTGTGACGGATATACACAGATCGAATTTGAGTTCAAGGGAAAAAAGGCGATAGCGCTTTTACCGCCTGCGGAGCTAAAAAACGGGAAGACAATATTCAAGCCGGAATATTTCGGAGCGTTTCCCGCTCTTCAGCTTGAATTTGTAAGACGGGGCTATACAATGATTTTCGTATCCAACCGTAACCGTTGGGGTACTGACAGTGAGCTTGCCGACCAGTATGAATTTATAAATTACTGCTCAAAGGAGCGTGATATTTCAAATAAGGTAATTACCATAGGTATGAGCTGCGGTGGAATGATGTCCGTGCTTTTAGCGGCTAAATATCCCGATTGTATTGAAGCCCTTTATATTGATGCTCCCGTAATGAACTTTTTAAGCTGTCCCGCTAATATGGTGGATGCTCCCGACGTTCTTGATTCTATGTGGACGGAGTTTGAAAACGCTTGGCATATGACGAAGAGAGAGCTGATGCTTTTCCGCGGTCATCCCGTAGATATGATACCAATCCTTGTAAAAAATAAGGTAAAGATCTATATGGCGTACGGTGACAGCGATAAGACCGTGCCTTACGAGGAAAACGGTATTGCCCTTGAGCGAGCATATAAGGAAGCCGGAATCTCCAACCTTTTATATCTCGATAAAAAAATTGGGGTAGACCACCATCCTCACGGTCCCTCCGATATAGATTTTGCAATAAAATACTTTGAATAAGAAAAAACAGGCAAAAAATTACGTACATATACGAAAATAATCTTGATTTTGAAGTAATAAAATAGTATAATATTCTATAGTATAAAAATATGACTTGAAAAGGGGAATTTAAAATGGCAGAAAAAAGAATTATCGGTGAGTATCCCGTAATCGGAATCCGCCCTTGCATAGACGGCAGACGCGGTCCTATGCAGTTAAGAGAAAGCCTTGAGCCTACAGTATGGGCAATGGCTAACGCTGCAAAGAAGGTTTTTGAAGAAAATCTTTTCTACTCTAACGGTGATCCCGTTAAGGTAGTTCTTGCAGATACCTGCATAGGCAGAGTACCTGAAGCAGCGGCTTGCGCTGAAAAATTCAGAAGAGAAGGCGTAGACATTACGCTTTCCGTTACATCCTGCTGGTGCTACGGCTCCGAAACTATGGATATGGATCCCAATACCATTAAGGGTGTTTGGGGCTTCAACGGTACAGAAAGACCCGGCGCTGTATACCTTGCAGCCGTTCTCGCAGGTCACGCGCAGAAGGGACTTCCCGCATTCGGTATCTACGGTCACGACGTTCAGGACGTTGGCGACGTAGGTGAAATTCCCGAGGATGTTAAGGAAAAGCTTCTTCGCTTTGGTAGAGCTGCTATCGCCGTTGCTACAATGAAGGGTAAATCCTATCTCCAGATCGGTTCTCAGTGTATGGGTATTGCCGGTTCTATTATGGATCAGGACTTTATGGAAAGCTACCTTGGTATGAGAGTAGAGTCCGTTGACGAGGTTGAGATCCTT
>JAZQLK010000257.1:0-7609 GCA_045542635.1 Eubacteriales bacterium | reverse complement strand
CGTGTCTTTGCACACAATAATGAGCTTATTATAATGGATGAGCCATCAAGCGCCCTTGACCCAATGGCGGAATATGAGCTTAATAAGAGCATATCCGAAAACGCAAAGGGTAAAACCGCTATATTTATTTCTCACCGTCTTTCCACCACAAGACACTCGGACAGAATATTTATGTTTGAGGGCGGTGTGCTTACGGAAAGCGGAAGTCACGAGGAGCTTATGAGAAATAATAAGAATTACGCAAAAATGTTTAATATCCAGGCAGAAAACTACTGTGTAAGCTAAAATAGATAAGCCAACAGGCAAAATCCGCAAGGAAATTTGCTCTGTTGGCTTATTTTATACATATAATATGAACATATGTACATAAAATACTATAAAAAATGGCTTGAAAACAGCGTTTGTTTGTGCTATACTCATTGTAGAATAGCTTTTTTGGAGGGCTTATGGAAAGAATAGATTTTTCAAATATAAAAATTACGGGGGGCTTTTGGAAGCAGAAGCAGGAGCTTGTGCGTGACGTGACGGTACACGCCGTCTACAATAGATTTTCCGATACGGGCAGGTTCGAAGCTTTTAAGGGGGACACCTCTCGCTTTGATCCCCATATCTTTTGGGACTCCGACGTTGCCAAATGGATGGAGGGCGTTGCATATCTTACATCCGAAAAGCGTGAGCCTCAGCTTGAGGCTATCGTTGATGAGCTTGTAGATGATATAGAAAAAATGCAGGATGAAAACGGATATTTCAATATTTTTTACACCGTTAAGGAGCCCGAAAACAGATTTAAGAACAGGGATTGTCACGAGCTTTACTGCGCGGGTCATCTTATGGAGGCGGCGGTTGCATACTATCAGGCAACGGGAAAAAGAAAATTCCTTGACCTTATGTGTAAGTACGCCGACCATATAGAAGAACGCTTTGTAAGGAATAAGGATACGGATTTTGTAACACCCGGTCACGAGGAAATAGAGCTTGCTCTTGTCCGTCTTGCGGAATGTACCGGAGTTATGCGCTACCTCGAACTTGCAAAGTTCTTTGTAGACAAGAGGGGCACCAGTCTTGAAGGACTTACCGATTGGAGTCAGCAGATGTACAATCAGTCCCATACACCTGTAAGGGAGCAGAGGACCGCAGAGGGCCACGCGGTGCGTGCTGTGTATCTCTATTGCGCTATGGCGGATCTTGCTCTTAAATACGGGGATACGGCTCTTAAGGAGGCTTGCATAGCTATCTTTGATAATATCGCGGAAAAGAGAATGTACATAACCGGAGGTATCGGCTCGTCCCACGCAGGTGAGGCATTTACAGTTGACTATGACCTTCCGAATATTTTTGCGTATACGGAGTCCTGCGCATCACTTGGACTTATTCTTTTCGCTCACAGGATGCTTCTTATTGACAACGACGCCAAATATTCAAACGTAATTGAAAGAACTCTTTATAACGGCTTTATGTCCTCTGTTTCCCTTGACGGAAAATCCTTCTTCTACTGCAATCCGTTGGAGATTTTACCCCATATGCATACAAGGGACGTAAGCGTAAATCAGAAGAGCCTCCACCTTCCCGAAATGACGAGAAAAGAGGTTTTCGAATGCTCATGCTGTCCTCCCAATATAGTACGCTTTATTCCCTCCGTTGCTAATCTTATGTATACCGTTGACAAGGATACGCTTTACGTTCATCAGTTTATGGAGAGCGAGGCGAACATAGATATAAACGGCAAGAAGGTTATTGTCAAGCAGAAAACTACCTACCCTGTGGACGGTAAGGTGCAGATTTCCGTAATAGGAGCTGATATAAAAATTGCCGTAAGAATACCCGAGTGGTGCGACTCCTTTAAGGGCGATACCGTAAAGGGCTACGCATATATGGAGCTTAAGGAAATGAGCCCCGTAGAGCTTGATTTTAAGATGGAGCCTTCATATATCGAGGCAGACCCGAGGGTCCTTGAAAACTGCGGTAAATACGCCGTTATGCGCGGCCCGTTGGTGTACTGTATGGAGGGCGTTGATAACGGTGAGGGTATCCGTGACATACGCCTTGATTCGGGTAGCGAAATCAGAGTCGAAAATTCAGATGCTTACGGTGTCCCCGTGCTTAAGGTGAAAGCGTACAGAAAGGAAAAATCCCCCACCCTGTATCGCAAAAAGACGGATTCATACTTTGAAACAGAGGCTACGCTTATTCCTTATTTTGCCTTTGCAAACCGCGGTGAAACGGAAATGCAGGTGTGGCACTTGATAAAATGATGTCCCATCATTTTATCAACTATGATTGCCTGCGGCAAGCTATGATTGGCTAGCCAAACTATGATTGCTTCGCAAGTTATGAGTGCTACGCACGTTTAAGGTTAGCAATCATATCATAACGTTAACGCAGTTAACTCATAACGGTGAGCATAGCGAGGCTCATAACGTCGACAAAGTCGATTCATAACGATGGCATTGCCATCTTATAACTCAAAATCTTCGCTTCGCGAAGGAGAGAGGTTAGATAGGATTTTGTAAGAAAAAAACACATACGTTATAGAAAAATCAATACAAAATACAAAAAAGCGTTGAAATTTTCAACGCTTTTTATGTTTTATTGGTTATTACGTTAGCAACCGATGGTGTTTGCAATATCGCACATATCAACGAAATATTCCTTACGCTCCTCGCAAAGAGCCTTCATTTCCGCAACCTGCTCGGGTGTGAACGCGTCAAGGTCGCCGTCCTTAAGCTTGCCCTTGTACATTCTGTCAACGATAAGAGCGTACTTGATATCCGTTGCCACGATCTTGTTATCTCTGGAACAGATTACAACGTCGCTCTGACCCTTTAGAAGAAGGTCAACAGCCTTGTCACCCATTACGGATGCGAGAACTCTGTCGCGAAGGGTAGGTCTGCCGCCGCGTACGATGTGAGCGGGACAGTTGTATCTTGCCTCAATGCCTGTCTTTTCCTCAATTTCCTTTGTAAGTGACTGAGCAAATGCGGAGCCAAGACCCTCGGCAACCACTACGATAAAGCTGCGTCTGCCGTTGCTTCTTTCTTCGATCATTCTTGCAAAGAGAGCCTCCTTGTCGAAGGGTACCTCCTGGAGAGCAACGCCTATTGCGTTTAATGCGATACCTGTTTCGATAGCGATATAACCTGCGTTTCTGCCCATAACCTCAATTACCGTGCAGCGAGCGTGGGACTCGGATGTGTCACGGAGTCTGTCGCAAAGCTCAAGAACCGTGTTCATAGCGGTGTCAAAGCCAATGGTAGTATCTGTAGCTGTGATATCGTTGTCAATGGTGCCGGGTAAGCCGATGCAGGGAATACCTCTTACGCTTAAGTCTGTGGCGCCGCGGAAGGTGCCGTCGCCGCCGATAGCGATAATACCGTCGATATTGTTTCTCTTACAGGTCTCAATAGCCTTAGCCATACCCTCCTCAGTCTTGAACTCATCGCAACGGTCTGAATAAAGATATGTGCCGCCAAGGGAAATAATACCCGAAACGTCATTCTTTGTAAGAGGCTTTATTTTATCGTTGATAAGACCTGAGTATCCGCCGAGGATACCTACAACCTCAACGCCTCTTGAAATTGCGGAGCAAGCTACGCTCTTTATTGCCGCACTCATACCCGGAGCGTCGCCGCCGGATGAAAGAATACCTATTTTTCTGAACTTCTTTTCCATTTTTATTCTCCTTTAAGGGTTAAATACTTAATTTTTACCAATCTAAATTTTACCATATTATAATATCAAAATCAATAGCTTTGCGAAATTTTGTCGTAAGCGTATTTAAGTAATCTCAAAACGGTTTCCCGTCTTATTTCATCCCTTGTCATATTTTTATCAAGCTTGAGATTAAAGGCATCGCTTTCCCCGTTAAAGGAGAATCCCACGTATACCGTACCCACGGGCTTTTCATCCGTACCGCCGTCGGGTCCCGCAATACCCGTTGTACTGATTCCTATATCCGTGCCGCACGCTCTTTTAACTCCCTCTGCCATTTCAATAGCGGTTTCTCTTGAAACGGCACCGAAGGATGAAAGGGTTTTTTCACTTACCCCGAGAACCTTCATTTTTACCTCATTTGCGTAGGAAACGACACCTCCGTAAAAAACGGCGGAGCAGCCGCTTACGTCAGTTATTGCTTTTGACACCGAGCCTCCCGTACAGGATTCTGCGCAAGAGATGGTAAGCTTCTTTATTTTTAAAAGGTTGACTAAATCATTGTTTACCATTTTTTTAACTACCTTTTCAACTGATTTTTTATAAATTGTAACATAAATTACTGAAAAAAATCAACTTTTTTGCAAAAAATACACAAAAAATATATAAAAAACCGAATTAAAAGTAAAAACAACTATTGACAAACGCCAAAATGTGTAGTACAATAAACATAGAAAATTTTATGTGCATTGCACCAAATAAAAAGGAGAACTATTATGAAAAAGATTTTCGCACTCTTGCTTGCTGTGCTTCTTTGCGTTACTGTATTTGTAGCTTGTACCGGTGATGACGATACAACTACAACTGAAGCACCTACAACAACTGAGCCCGGCTACACACCTGCATTCCCTGATGATACAACTCTCGATGCAGTAATGCCTGACTTCGGCGCTTAATTTAATCTGAATAAAGTCTCCGTATTATGGGTATATTCCCTGTAATACGGAGGTTTAATTTTTATGAGATTATTTTCATCGCTTTTTATTTGTTTTATAGCATTTCTTACTTTATGGGGATTTATTCCCACGGCGGAGGAATGTGAAATTTACGATTCCACAGTAAGACTTCACATTCTTGCGGATTCCGACAGCGAGGAGGACCAGAGGGTAAAGCTTCTTGTCCGTGATGCGGTACTAAAGCATATTTCAACATACGACGCCAAAACGAAGGAGCAAGCCCTCCTTGCAATTCAGACGGATACGGAGGAAATTATACGTATTGCGTCAAGAGTTCTTTACGAAAACGGAATGGACAAGGACGTAAAAATCGAAATAGGAAAAGAGGAATATCCCGTAAGGCATTACGAGGACTTTTCCTTGCCCGCGGGGGAGTATACCTCGGTAAAAATTATAATCGGCGAGGGCGAGGGACAGAATTGGTGGTGCGTGCTGTTTCCACCTATGTGTACGTCCCTTGCCATCGAGTCCGATGACGAAAGCTATATTGACGTAGGCCTTTCCAAGGATCAGTATAATATGATAACCGGCGGAAACGGAGAATACAGAGTTAAATTCAAGCTTCTTGAAATAGCGTCAAGCGCCCTTGGAATCGAATATTAAAGGAAGATAAAGCTTAGCGTGTTATCCTTAACGGAGAACACGCATAGTTTTTTAAAATTACTCTTGAAATAAGGGATATTTCCGTGTATTATATATATAAGTACAGAAAAAGGGGGTAGAGAAAATATGTTCGGTTACGTAAAGCCCTACGTTCCGGAGCTTAAGGTGAAGGAGAACGAGCTGTATAAGGCTGCCTATTGCGGACTGTGCCGTACTATGGGTAAAACCACGGGATGCCTTTCAAAGCTGACGCTGAATTACGATTTTACATATCTTGCCCTTATTCGCTATGCCCTCGAGGGAAAAAGCGCCTCCGTTAAAATGGGAAGGTGCGCCGTTCATCCCTTTAAGAAAAGACCTATGCTTGAAATGGACGATACGTTAAAATACTCTGCAAGAGCAAGCGTTATTCTCACAAGGCTTAAGCTGGAGGATAACGTAAAGGATTCAAGGGGATTTTCCCGTATAAAGGCAAGACTTGCAGGGCTTGTTTGTTTGTTTCTGAAAAAGACGGACAAGGAGCTTTTACCCCTTCAGGAAAGCGTACGGGCTCTTATTGATGAGCTGACCCTTAAGGAAAAGGAAAAATGCGATTCTATCGACACTGTGGCGGACATTTTCGGAAAAATACTTAAGGAAATCGCCTCCTTCGGTCTTGAAGGAATAAATAAAAGAATAGCCGAGGAGATAGGTATGCACCTTGGCAGATGGATATACGTAATGGATGCCTGCGACGATTTTGAATCGGATAAAAAATCCGGCTCCTATAACCCGTTGATATGGGCATTCGGCGACACTCTCACGGAGGAAAACGTATACGCTATGCGTACGGCGGCAATGCTGGAGCTTGAGGCTATGAGCAGATCGGTGGAGCTTGTGGATTTCTCAAGGCATAAGGACGTAGAGGGACTTGTAAAGAACGTAATTTATCTCGGTATGGTAAAGGAAACGGACAGGGTCCTTAAATTTGATAGGGAGAAGCTTGCCGAGGAGCAGGATACGTAACAAGGCTTTGGTGATAAAATTTACCCTTTATTAAATAATTATTCTTTACAAGAACAAAAATATATGATAAAATAATTATGATATGGCGAGGTATTCGCCTGTAACTATAACTATTACTAACGGTTTGGAGGATTTATGAAGGATCCGTACAGAATTTTAGGAGTTTCTCCCAACGCTACCAACGAAGAGGTAAAAAACGCGTACAGAGAGCTTGCAAAGAAATATCATCCCGACAACTATGCAGACAGTCCCATTGCAGACGTTGCAGAGGAGAAAATGAAGGAAATTAACGAAGCGTATGACGAAATTTTGAAAATGCGCGCAGGCAGAAGCGAGGGCGCCGGCTACGGTAACACAGGTTATCAAAGCTCGTATAACGGCGGCTCAACCACAGGGGACCCATATTTCTATGAGGTACGACAGAATATAAACAACGGCAGAATAAGAGAGGCAGAGGCGTTTCTTAACAATACTCCAACTGACAGAAGGAATGCGGAATGGTGCTTCCTTACCGCTTGCGTTCTTACGAAAAAGGGCTATTATTTTGATGCACTCCGTCTTGCGGACACCGCCTGCAATATGGCTCCCGAAAACAGAGAATACGCAGCTCTTCGCGACAATCTCCGCCGTCAGTCCAACGGATATTCCCGTCCCGCGCAGCAGAATGTTGGCGGCTGCGATATGTGCGACTGCTGTACCGCCCTTATTTGTCTTGACTGTATGTGCAGATAAGGAGATAAAATGAAAAAAACAAAAAATCTGACATTTTGCTCCATTATGGTTGCCTTGAGTGTGGTGCTTTTGTTTCTTTGCTCCTTTATCGAAGCTCTTGATCTGACGGCGGTGCTTCTTTCCTCAGTATGCCTTTTCATTGTGGATGAGGAGCTTTTCTTCAAAAGAGCGTTGTCGGTTTATCTCGCAACGGGGATTTTAGCGTTTCTTCTGCTACCGTCAAAGCTTATTGCAATTGAGTATCTTATATTTTCCCTTTACCCTGTTTTGAAGCGCCAGATCAACAAGACGGGCAGGGCAGTGTCGATAATTCTGAAGGCGGCATACATTATTGCAGCAACGGTTGCAGATCTTGCAATAATAAAAATATTCTTCCCCGCGGAAATTGAGGGGGACCTTATGTATATTCTTTCCGCCGTGCTTTCCGCTATATGGATAATCCTTTACGATATTGCCTATTCAAGGTTTGCAAGGCTTTATCATTTTAAATTAAGGAAGCAGCTTCACATCGATAAATTCTTTAGCTAAAATAACGAAAAACACCGTCATAAATGACGGTGTTTTGTAATTTCCTACAAACTTTATATAAAAAAGTTGACAGAAAC
>JAZQLK010000256.1:0-9552 GCA_045542635.1 Eubacteriales bacterium | reverse complement strand
CAAATATGCATATAATAATATAAACTAAAAAGCACAAAGCTTTTTGTCTTGTATTGAATTTATATGTAAATTGTGGTAAAATACATACAAGGATAAAATAAAAGGAGGGCGATAAAATGAGAAAAACCAAAATAGTATGTACAATAGGTCCTGCCTGCTCCGACGAGATAACTCTTAAGAAGATGTGTCTTGCGGGAATGAACGTAGCGCGTCTTAACTTCTCCCACGGAAGCCACGAGGATCACAAGATAAATATAGACCGACTTAAAAGAGTAAGAGAGGAATTGAACATTCCTCTTGCCATAATGCTTGACACCAAGGGACCCGAATACAGAATAGGTACCTTTAAAAACGGTAAGGAGGAGCTTAAAGACGGAGATATCTTTACCTTTACAACAAGAGAGGTAGAGGGGGATAGCTCCATTGTTTCAGTCAGCTATAAGAATTTAAGCCTTGAAATAAGCGAGGGCGACAAGATTCTTGTAAATAACGGTCTTTTGGTATTCAACGTTCTTGAAACCACGGAAACCGACGTTATCTGCCGTGTAATAGAGGGCGGAACCATATCCAACCGCAAGAGTATGAGCTTCCCCGGTAAGGTAATGAATCAGGTTTACTTAAGCGAGCAGGATAAAAGGGATATCCTTTTCGGTATTGAAAACGACGTTGATTTTATAGCTCTTTCCTTCGTTTCCTCCGTACAGGACGTTCTTGACGTAAAGTGCTTTATTATGGAGCATAACGGCGGCAAAAACGATATCGGTCTTATCGCCAAAATAGAGAACCGCGCAGGCGTGAACAATATTGAGGAAATATGCTCCGAGTGCGACGGAATTATGATAGGCAGAGGCGACCTTGGCGTTGAGATTCCCTTCGAGGAGGTTCCCGCAACCCAGAAGAACCTTATTACAAAGTGCCGCCTTCTCGGTAAGCGTGTAATCACCGCTACGGAAATGCTTGAATCAATGATAAATAATCCCCGTCCTACGAGAGCGGAGATTTCAGACGTTGCAAACGCCGTGTTCGACGGCACAAGCGCTATTATGCTCTCGGGAGAGACCGCCGCGGGCAAGCATCCCGTTCTTACAGTTCAGACTATGTCAAGGATTGCGGAGCAGGCGGAGAAGAGCGTGGATTTCAAGAGAAATTTCTACACCTCCGAGTTCAGAATAAACAATTCAATGGACGCAATTTCCCACTCCGTATGCGCTCTGTCCATTGATATTGAGGCTAAGGCTATCGTTGTTTCATCAATGACGGGCTCAACGGTTCGTATGATTTCACGCTTCCGTTCTCCCGTTGATATAATAGGTCTTTCCGTAAACGAGAAAACCTATCATCAGCTTTCTCTTTCCTGGGGTGTTCTTCCCGTAATGTGCGAGGTTTATCCCTCCCTTGAGGTGCTTTTCTACACCGCTAAGAAAATGGCTAAGGAAAGGCTCAATCTTAAAAAGGATGATAAAATAATCATCACAGGCGGCACCCGTACAGGTGAAGCAGGAAAGACCAATACCATAAGAATTGAAGAAATTTAAATAAACACTTAAGGGGACGATGCTTTGAGGGATAAAATACTCGGAATAATAATAGATATATGCGAAATAATCGGGTCCGGTATACTTGCTTTTGTATTTAGCTTCGTTTTTGAAGGTACAAAGGATGTTGTTCCCCGTTTATTTATCTGTCTTGGAATCATGGCGGTAATGACGGTGATCGTTATTGTAAAAAGATTCAGAAAGGGACCTCCAAAGCATGAATACATATCGGAGGGAAGCTTAAAGGCGGGCTTACATAATCATTTCTGCTTTAAATGCGGTAAAAAGCTGAAAATCAAAAAGATCAGTAAATTGGTTGACAGATATTCGGAAGAGGGCAGGAACTACGATTTTACAGAAATTGTATATTATCACGTTCCCTTCTTTGCGGCAGAAGAACGGATACGCGAAGTCGGAAACAGAGAAGAAACTGCTTTGAAATGCAATTTTATTCATAAGGCGTTCTTTTGTACTCAATGCTGTCAGCATACAGAATTTGTAACTCAGCTCAGCTTGGAAAAAATCGATAAATATATAAATAAGCTTCAAAGCCGTGATATAAGATGCGAGAGATTTTATATTATGAAAAACGGCGAAAGGTCAAGTGTACTGACTGATGTGAATGAGGCAAAGGAACTGCGTCTGATTCTTACCTACGCAGAAGGAGAAACCCGTGAAATGTGCTTTCCTGTAAAAAATTTGGAAAGAAATGAGCGAGCGCCGTATTTCTGCTTTACAGACACCCCTGCGGACAAAATCATTGAATAAAAGATAATTACCCTTCGTAGCGTACCTGCCGTAGAGCAAGCACGCTACGATATTAATTCTCATTTACGAAATGCGCCTATGCGTTCGAAATATACTGTTGCACTCAATATGCTAACTGCGTGAGCGCTGTTTTTTATAAAAATACAGGGTAGGCTTTTTGCTTAAAAAAGCCTACCCTGTGGTTGTTTTAACGCTTTTGCGCGCAGATTATTTTACGGGTGACATATCAAAGGAGAACTTAAAGTCCTTTTCGGTTATGCGGTTGCATTCGCGTACCCAGGGACCGCAGGAGGATGAGCCTGTGCCGGATACCTTATAGTCAACTCGTACGTGGGTTGCAAAGGGGGCGGTAAGCTCGTTCTGATGCTTTGCCTTATCAATCTGATCTATTGAATACTGGGAAACATTAAGCACAAAGGAGGAGTCGGCGTCAAAGCGCAATTCCTTGCCAAGCTCCGCGTATTTTACACCCATATGGTTGCCGTGATCCTGGGGAACGACGTATTTTACGTATTCGTTTTTTACGTTGCTCTTGAACCTATCCTCGCGGACGTGGTGGCAGATGTCGGGTAAATTCTCGTGTGGGCCAAGACCGAAGTATTCAAAGGTCTTAATATCCTTGATAAGGGGGAATTCGAAGCCGAAACGGAGAAGCCAGGGGGTATTTTCCTTTACGGAAACGGAAATATCCGTCTTGACTCTGCCACTCTTGAAGAAGGAATGCTTAAGGACGTAGGTAAGATAGGGCTTACGGGAAACGCCTGCCAAAACGCCCTCCGTAATAATCTGATTATCCTTTACCGTTACCTTTCTTACGTTGTTGAAGGTGTGGTTGATGTTTGCGCCCCTTGCCTCGGTTTTTGCGGTATAGCACTCCGCCATTACAAGATCGTTTTCCATAAGGGGTCTGTACGCGCCGATTTTTACGGGAGAATACAGAATCTCCTTACCCTTGACCTTGATTGAATCAAAATTTCCAAGGGTCTTGTTAAAGCGGTATTCGAAGCCCCTTCCCTTGATATAAACGAGGAAATCGCGGTTGTCAATATCCTTTTCGCCGAGGGGAGTGTCTGTAATTAAGGGCTTGTATACCTTTGCGGGTATCTTTTGTGAAAGCGTTCCCAGCTCCTTGCCCTCGGGTGAGATAAGAGTTAAATCTATATTCGCTCCGTATGAGCACATTGTGGGAGCCTTTTTCGGCTTGTATCTTAAGCTGCGTCTTGGGGGAATGGAGAGGTTAACGGTTTTTTCCTCAACGGTCACGTCATCAACTCTTATGGTGTATTTAAGACCGTATTCCTTAAGGGAAGTAAAGTCAAAATAATTGGTAACGGTGATCTCTCCGTCCTCGTACTTGAATCTTATGGGTAGGTACGCCGCCTTAAGCTCGTAGGAGGATGCCTTATAGCTTCTGTCGTTGAACACGATTCCGTTACAGCAGAAGGCTCCGCTATGTACAAGCTCCGAGGGGTAATCGCCGCCGTAGGTCACGCTTCCGTTTTTGTCAAGACCGTGGTCTGCCCATTGCCAGATGCATCCGCCGACCAGCTTGGGATGCTTCAGGAAAAGATTAACGTATTCCCATATATCTCCCGCGCCGTTACCTTGGGAAAGGCAGTATTCGCAAAGAAAGATGGGCTTATTGTACTTATCGTCATTTGCCCAGGATGCAAGCTCCTCGAGGGAGGGATACATTCTGGAATAAACGCTCAAATTATCGCTGTCCTTACCGAGAAGAGAAGCGCTCTCGGAGTGAACGAGCCTTGAAGGGTCGTTAAGACGGAAAAACTCCGCCATAGCCTCAATATTGGGACCGTAGCCGCATTCGTTACCTACGGACCACATAATAACGGATGGATGATTTTTATCCCTTGCAAAGGTACGCTCCGCTCGGGAAACGTGCTCCTTAAGCCACTTGGGATCCGTGGCGGGCCACTCGTTTTCCTCCATATCGTATACGTATTTGTCCGTGGGATTTCTGTAAATAAAGCCGTGAGCCTCGTTGTCCGCCTCAAGTATTACGTACATACCTATCTCGTCGCAGTATTCAAGGAATTTCGGTGAGGGAGGATAATGGGAGGTTCTTATGGCGTTTGCGTTGATTTCCTTTATCTTTAAAATGTCGTCGTAAATTTCCTTATCCGTAAGACACCATCCGTTTGTGGGGTGAACGTCGTGATGGTTTACGCCCTTTATGGTAATGGGACGTCCGTTTACGGTGATTTCGTTTTTGTGGGAAATTCCGATTTCGCGGATACCCACTTTCTGACGGATAATTTCCCCCTTGTATTCGATCTCCACGGTGTAAAGATAAGGCTTTTCCGCATTCCAGAGCTTTGGCTCCTTTATTTTGAACTCGTGGTAACGGGAATGAGCCTCTCCTATAAGAAGCTCCCCGTCGAACAGGCGTATATCGGCCCAACGGTCAGTCCTTACGATAATTGTATCGTTTCCTTCGCTACGTATAGTAAAATCTCTTACGTGGTCCGCAGGTCTTTTAAGAATATACACGTCTCTGAATATGCCGTTTAAGCGGAACATATCCTGATCCTCAATATAGCTTCCCACACACCATTTGTAAACCTTAACGATGATTTCGTTTTCACCCTTTTTAACAAAAGGAGTAATATCGAATTCGCTCTGGAGATGGCTGCCCTGGGTAAAGCCCACGTATTTGCCGTTTATATAAAGCTCTCCGCAGCTTGAAATCCCCTCGAAAACTACGTAATACTCCATTCCCGTGTCGGTAATTTCAAATTCTCTTTTGTAAATTCCCATAGGATTTACGTTGGGCACGTAAGGAGGGTCGCAGGGGAAGGGGAAATTTATGTTGGTGTAGTTAGGCTCGTCGTAGCCCTTCAGCTGCCAACAGGAGGGAACTGTTATCTTATCCCATTTAGCCGATGCCTCCGTTGCCAGATCGGAATTTTCAAAATAAGCGAATTTCCATTCGCCGTTTAAGAGCATATATTCGCTGACGCCCCCGGGAATATAATAAGCTCGGGGCTTTTCGCGGTTTTCACTTGTTTTTTGAGGGTTTTCGTAAAATCTCATAGCACACCTCGGCGGTAAATAATTTCTAACAATATCATTTTATCATATATTACGCACATATTCAACAATTATTTTTTGTATTTGACCTGTAAAAAATATGGGTAAATTTTTCTCTTTATGTTTACATAAGACGGAAACTGTGGTAAAATGTAAAAAAAACAGGAAAAAATAATGGACAAAATCATAAAAAATAAAGTATTCGGCGAGGAAAGGGCGTTATACGGACTTAACGGCGTCACGGTACAAGGCTGTATCTTCGCAGGGGATGAGGACGGAGAAAGCGCCCTTAAGGAATGCAGAAGCATAGAAGTCAAGGATTGCAATTTTAAATTAAGATATCCCATCTGGCACGCAAAGGGCTTAAGCGTTTATTCATCCGTATTCGAGGACACCTCAAGAGCGCCCCTTTGGTACTGTGAGGATGGATATTTCAAGGACTGTAAAATCTATCCCGTAAAATTCCTTCGCCAATGTGAGGGCGTCGTATTTGAGAATTGTGAAATCAGCTCCGAGGAATTCGGCTGGAAGAGTAAGAATATAACCGTGAAGGATTCAAGCATAGAGGGCTTCTACCTTTTCCTCGACTCCGAGGGCGTAACCCTTGACGGAGTTGAGATGAAGGGTAAGTACTCCTTTCAGTATATGAAAAATCTTGTAATCAGTAACAGTGTTCTCGACACCAAGGATGCCTTCTGGCATTCCGAAAACGTAAGAGTGGAGAGCTGCACCGTAAAGGGCGAGTACCTTGGCTGGTTTTCAAAGAACCTTACCCTTGTAAATTGCAGGATTTCGGGAACACAGCCTCTTTGCTACTGTGAAAATCTGACACTTGTTAACTGTACTATGGAGGGCTGCGACCTTTCCTTTGAGTATTCAAGCGTAAACGCTACCGTAGAGGGTCACATAGACTCCGTAAAGAACGTAAAGAGCGGTAAAATAATATGCGGCTCCGTAGGCGAAATAATAAACGAGGCTCCTATAATGGAGTGTAGCGGAGAAATCGTAACAGAATAAGCTATATAAGCCTTCCTTCCGCAAAGGGAGGCTTTTTCTTTAGCTACCGCGCTTGTAATACTTTAGGAAAAAATATTCCTAAAATAGTAATTTTCCGTTGACTAATCTTGTTTTATGTGGTACAATAATATAGCATAGAAGGAAGGGAGGAGAAAATATGGATGAAAGAATGTATGCCTGTATAGACTTAAAAAGCTTTTACGCATCCTGCGAGTGCGTTGAGCGTGGGCTTGATTCTATGAAAACCAATCTCGTTGTGGCTGATCCCGCAAGGGGCAAGGGCGCAATCTGTCTTGCCGTATCTCCCTCCTTGAAGGCTCACGGAGTAAGAAACAGATGCCGCCTTTTCGAAATTCCCGACGGGCTTGATTATATAGTCGCCATTCCGAGAATGAAGCTCTATATGGAATATTCGGCGAGGATATATTCCGTATATCTTAAGTATATAAGCAAGGAGGATATCCACGTTTATTCCATTGACGAATGCTTTATAGACCTTACGGACTATATGAAAATATACGGTATGACGGAAATGGAGCTGGCAAGGATGCTTATGGATAAGGTGCTTGAGGAAACGGGCATCTACGCAACGGCGGGAGTGGGTACCAATATGTTCCTTGCCAAGGTCGCCCTTGATATTACCGCCAAGCACGCAAGAAACAGAATGGGCTTTCTTGATAAGGAGGCATTTGAGAGAAAAATATGGCATCACAGACCCATAACGGATATATGGAACGTGGGCAGAGGAATAGCCGCAAGGCTTGAAAAGCACGGAGTATACGATCTTTTCGGCGTGTGCGCCATGAGTGAAAGGACTCTTTACAAGGAATTCGGCGTGAACGCGGAATTTTTAATCGACCACGCCCACGGAGAGGAAAGCTGTACCATTAAGGATATACAGAGCTACGAGTCTAAATCAAGCTCCATATCAAACGGACAGATCCTTTTTGAGGATTACAGCTACGGCGACGCGAAAATAGTCCTTCGTGAAATGGTGGATATGCTGTCCTTGGAGCTTGTGGATAAGGGGCTTCTTACGGACTCCATTTCCTTGACCGTAGGCTACTCCAAGGACGTAATAAGTCCTGCCGGAGGCACAAAAAGGCTGGGGGAGTATACGAATTCCTCCAAAAAGCTTATAAATTATTTCCTTGAATACTTTGACTCCAAGGTAAAAAGAGGCTACCCTATAAGGAAAATAAATATAGGCTTTAATAACTTAACCGAGGATTACGGGCTTACAATTGACATAATGGGAGAAAGTAAGGAGGAGGCAAGGGAGCACAGCCTCCAGAAAACCGTAATCGCCATTAAGAAAAAATACGGCAAAAACGCGATTTTGAAGGGAACGAGCCTTGAAGAAAAGGCGACGGGTAAAATGAGAAATAAGCTTATAGGAGGGCATAACGGCGGTGAGTGATAAGACGGACAGAGCAAGACAGTTTATGCCCTTTGCATCCCTTAAGGGCTATTACGATATGGTACGGGAGAAGGAAAAAATAATCTCCGAAAAAAGAGAGCTTTCCGAATACAAGGCGGAAATTCTTTCAAATAAGCTGCTTCGGATCAAGAAGGGAAGCCTTGTCAAGGTGGTCTACTATCATATGGACGGCTACGTAAAAGCCGAGGGAATGGTATCGAATATCGACTTTGATTTTCGTATTCTTACGCTTATAAAGACAAAAATACCCTTTGACGATATATACGATATTTCCGTTGAAAATGCCCATATATAAATAAATTTTGAATTTTTATTTAAAAGTTAACAATTTGCTAAACTTATGTGATATAATGTCTCTAGCTTTTTTATTTTTAGGGGAGGGCGGATAATTGATAACACGCTTTAAGGATTTTACAAAGTATATTTCGCTTGCGTATAAATATCTTTTGAAAATAAAATCGGACGGTATAAAGGAATTTGGTCTTAAGGGCTCCCACGTTATGTGCCTTTTCTATATAGGAGAAGCGGAAAACGGACTTACGGCAACAAGCCTCTGTCAGCTTTGCTGTGAGGATAAGGCGGCTATATCCAAGGCTCTTTCCGCTCTTTGCGATAAGGGATATATCGTGCTTGAAAACGGAGAAAATAAAAAGTACCGCTCCAGCTATTTTCTTACCGAGTCGGGAAGGGATATTATGGAGCAGCTTAACAATAAAATAAAAGCCGCAGTATCGGGCGGAGGCACGGGTCTTTCCGAGGAGGAAAGAGAAACCTTCTACCGTTGCCTTGCGAGAATAGTTGTAAATCTTGAAGAGGTTAGTAAAAGCTTCAGCACGGCGGAGGATGAGTAATATGAAATTCAAGGGCGCAATTTTTGACGTGGACGGAACTCTCATTGATTCAATGGGATATTGGAAAACCGCCCCGGGTGATTACATAAGAAGCCTTGGCAAGGAGCCAAGGGCAGATTTGGGCGACAGATTCTTGACCTTCGGTCTTGCAAGCATCTACCCCGAGATCTGCAAGGAGTACGGAATCGACCTTCCTATTGAAGAGGTCAGCGCGGGCATTTACGTCATAATGGAAAAAAATTACGAGAGCGTTATGCTTAAGCCCCACGTTAAGGAAATGCTTCAGGCATTTTACGATAGGGGAGTCAAGATGTGCGTAGCCTCCGCAACCAACTCCGACCTTGTAAGAAGAGTGCTTACAAGACTTGGCGCGGTTCAGTATTTTTCCGAGATATTCTGCTGCAAGGACGTGGGCAGAGGAAAGCGTTATCCCGACATTTATAACCACGCCTTGGGCTTTTTGGGTACGGATAAGAATGAAACTCCCGTATTTGAGGATGCGATATTTGCCGTAAGAACCCTTAAGGCAAACGGCTTTATCGCCGTTGGAATAGAGGATAAGTACGTAACCGAGGACGAGCGTGCGGAAATTAAATCCCTCGTTGATTACTATATAGACTCTTACGCAAATTGGGAAGAAATACTTAAATAAAAATGCAAATAAAAATGAGCAGAGTTATGCGTGATACTCTTAGCGGAGTATCACGCATCGAGATAAATCCCTTGTGGGATTTTCGATATACGCCTATGGCGTTCGATATGTGCTGACGCACTCGATATGTTTGCTGCGCAAACGAGGGATTTATCTCATATCGAGTGGGCGAAGCTCACATATCGACAAAAAGAGAGAACAAATCGGTCAGCAGCCGAAATGTCCTCTCTTTTCTGT
>JAZQLK010000255.1:0-3271 GCA_045542635.1 Eubacteriales bacterium | reverse complement strand
CTAAGACCGCTTGGCCTCCGACTTATTTATCACATTTTCAAACACTCCCTCGGGGATTTCAAGTATTTTAACAATGGAAGGCTTATCGTAATAAATATTGTATTCAAGTCTTTCAAGTCTTGATAACGTTGAAATTACATTCTTATGAGAAAGGGCTGAAAGATATTCGCAAAAGGGAAAATCAGAGCCTTCCAGCACCTTGTCAAGTCCGTTGGCAACCAAAGAAAGCTTCGGCGCATTATTCTTATCCGAATAGGTAAAAATTTTACCCTTTCCCTGCATACAGGAGTATGTGGGAAGGCTTGACAGGTCCTCGTATGAGCCAAGTCTTGATGAAATAGCGGCTCTCATAACAAAAAGCACGTCCTCTGTAAGTCCTTCGCTATGGCTTAAATATTCCTTAAGTCTTTTAGCCAAATCATCCTTATATACGGGATTTCGGTCAAGAAGAGTGTCAACGCTTACCCCAAATATATCGGAAAGGCGGCAAAGTGTATCGATTTCGGGCTCGCTTATTCCGTTTTCCCACTTAGATACGCTCTGGGCGGTTATATAAAGCTTATCAGCAAGCTCGGCTTGGGTAAGCCCCGCTTTTTCTCTCAACGATTTTAGATTTTTAAGTCCGCTCATCTTTCGCCACCCCAGTCTTCAGCCGAAAAATAAGCCACGGAAAGAAGAAGCTGAAGCTTATTATTTGCGGGATTAGGATAAACCGTATAATAATTCCCCTCTATGCAGGCTTTACTTATTGGTCCAAGATTATCCTTGAACACTCCCCATAGCGTATCAAGTAGCTCCTGCGCATTTTCTGCGCTTGTTTCCGCTTTTTCCACAAGATACTCAACAGTAAGATGCTCCGGAGCATCCTCCGAAAACAGAACGGCGAGCATCTTATCCGCTTTATCCAAGGAAAGAGCCTTAAAAACGGGAAGATATTTTCCGTATTCCTTAAGCACATTCAAAAAGTCGCCTTCACCGTATCTCTGCATTGCCATAAGCTTAAGTCTATCATTATCTGTATTTATAACAGATTCCTTAAGCATATTTCTGTTATCGTAGTACATCTGAGGACGGGAGTCCTTATTTTCTATAAGCTCCTTCCATTCCTTATCAATCTCCTTAAGCACCTCCGCCTTATACCAACCTCGCTCCTCGGAATGCTTATAAGCTATTGATTCCACGGAATAAGAAATCAACCTCTGAAGCTCGCAAAGAGCCTTATCCGAGGAAACGGTACGGAAATAATTGCTTGCGTTTTTGTATATGTCACCTTCATATTTTTCCCGTCTGTCAAGAAGAGCATCAACGGTTACGCCAAGGCAATCTGATACCGAGGGCAAAAGCTCCGTTGCGGGAAGGGATTCTCCGTTTTCCCACTTCGATATGATTTTATCGGAAACTCCTATACGCTCTCCCATTTCCGCCTGGGTAAGGCTGTTTTCCTTTCGGAATTTCAATATTTTTTCTCCTATATTCATATTTATTCTCCTTTAATCTCAGAACTGTTTGTGTAGCTACATTCTATATTTCGTTCTGCACCTTTATTATACTATCGTAAAAGGAGAGAAGCAAGCACATATCCCGTTATTTTCTCTATGATTTATGGAATTTAAGTAAAAAACAAGGTAGAGCTTTGCAAAGTGCAAATCTCTACCTTAATTATTTTTCTCCCAGCTCCGTTGGATTTCATCGCGGAGCGATTTCACCGCAGAGTGATTTATTCCGCATAGCGGATTTCATCGTAACGCCTCGGCTTTACTTACGGCTTGCCGTTTCACAGTATATACAACGGTAAACCCTCTTGCTCTCGTCAGTCAAGCGGAACACGTGATCAAGCTCCTGCTCCGTTGTTGTGATGCAACGGGGGTTCTTGCACTTAACTATATTCACAAGCTCACGGGGAAGCTCGGGGTGATACTTATTTACTATTTTTGAATCCTTGATTACGTTTACAGTAACATCGGGATCAACGTAGCCGAGAATAGCGGTATCAAGGGCTACGTCCGCATCTATTTTGATAATATCCTTACAGCCCATACTGTCGGAAACTGCATTCTGAATAAGAGCAATGGGGCAATTAAGCGCCTCAAGACCGAGAAGCTTATAAATTTTCATTCCGTTACCCGGCTTGATATGGTCGATAACGAAGCCGTTTTTAATAGAATCAACTGTCATTTTTCAGCCTCCTCAAGAAGCATTTTTATAAGAGCCATTCTCACATACTTGCCGTAAAGCACCTGCTTGAAGTAGCAGGCTCTTTCGTCCTTGTCGATAGCTACGGAAATCTCGTTTACACGGGGAAGGGGATGCATAATGCAAAGATCCTTTTTCGCGGAGCGAAGCTTATCGGGGGTAAGGATGTATATATCCTTAAGTCTTATATAGTCCTGCTCGTTGAAAAAGCGCTCCTTCTGTACTCTTGTCATATAAAGAATATCAAGCTCGCCCATTACGGATTCAAGGTCTGTTACCTCCTTGTAGGGAATAGCCTTGGAATCAAGGACCTCGTCCTTCAAATACTCGGGAATCTTAAGCTCCTCGGGGGAGATAAGAACGAAATTGATGCCCGTATATCTTGAAAGAGCAGTGATAAGAGAATGAACCGTTCTTCCGAATTTCAAGTCGCCGCAAAGTCCTACCGTTAAGCTGTTTAAGCGACCCTTTTCCATTTTAATTGTAAGAAGGTCGGTAAGAGTCTGGGTGGGATGGTTATGTCCGCCGTCGCCTGCGTTGATTACGGGAACGGTGGCGTTCAAGGAAGCAACCATTGGCGCGCCCTCCTTGAAATGACGCATTACCATAATGTCGGCGAAGCAGGAAATTACCTTTGCTGTATCCGCAACGCTTTCTCCCTTAGCCGCGGAGGAGCTTTGCGCCTCGGAGAAGCCCAGCACGTTTCCGCCAAGCTCCATCATAGCCGCCTCAAAGGAAAGACGGGTTCTTGTGGAGGGCTCGTAGAAAAGAGTAGCAAGCTTTTTGCCCTCGGCTACCTTGTTATACTTTTTGGGATCTGCGATTATGTCTTCAGCGGTGGAGATAAGAGCTTCTATCTCGCCAACGCTTAAATCTTCAATTCCTATAAGATGTCGCATCTTAATTATCCTTTCCTTGATAAGATAGGGATTACGCCTTTGCGCCGTTAACTTCAAGATACTTCTTGATACGGTTTACGTTTTCTTCGTTTTCCTTATCCTCCTCGAGGTACTCGATAATGTCGTAAACGTCAACTACGGAGTATACGGGGAAGCCGAACTCGTCAGCAATCTCTGCC
>JAZQLK010000254.1:0-12880 GCA_045542635.1 Eubacteriales bacterium | reverse complement strand
TTGGAGCCCGTATCAAGGCGGTATTAAGACGGTGCGTGTCCCCCGATACCCACGTTGACAAGGATACCTTACGCTTCGATAATATAGAGATCAGCCTTTCAAATCACGAGCTTAAAATCAGAGGAGAGAGCGTAGATATTCCTCACAAGGAGCTTTTACTCCTTCACTTCCTTGCGAAGAATTATAACAGAGTATATTCAAGAGATCAGCTTCTTAATAAGGTATGGAGCTTCGACTACCTCGGCGACTCACGTACTGTTGATGTGCATATTAAAAGACTCCGCGAGAAGCTTAAGGACGTAAGCAATAAATGGGAGCTTAAGACCGTCTGGGGCGTTGGCTACAAGTTTGAGGTGGCGCAGCAGAACGACAACTGATTTTGGGGGATGATATGGAATACGTAGCAACCTGTCTTTTTGGACTCGAAAGCCTCCTCGGTCAGGAAATTGAGGATATGGGATTTAAAAGAACGGAAACCATGGACGGCAGAATTTCCTTTGAGGCAGACGTAAATGACGTTTGCAAATTAAATATCGGACTTCGCTTCGCGGAGAGGGTTTATTTCAAAATAGGCGAGTTTGAGGCCCTTACCTTTGATGATCTTTTCGAGGGAACAAAATCTCTCGAATGGGAAAGATGGATAGGTAAGGATGATGAATTTCCCGTAAGGGGACACAGTATAAAGAGCGCGCTTTTCTCCGTACCCGACTGTCAGAAGATTATTAAAAAGGCGGTAGTTTCCCGTCTTGCGGGTAAGTACGGAGTGCAGTGGTTTGAGGAGAAGGGAGTGAAGTATCAGATTGACTTCTTCCTTTTCAAGAACAGAGCAACACTTATGATTGATACGTCGGGTGTGCCTCTCCATAAAAGAGGATACAGACCAAAAACGGCAGAAGCGCCCTTGCGCGAGACTCTTGCCGCCGCGCTCGCAAAGATTTCAAGACCCCGAGAGGACGTTTTGTTCTGGGACCCCTTCTGCGGCTCGGGAACAATCGCAATCGAAGCTGCAATGATGATGCAGAACCGCGCTCCCGGTCTTGACAGAGCCTTTATTGCCCAGACCTTTCCACAGATTTCCAAAAACGAATGGAAGAACGCAAGAGATGAAGCAAGGAGCAAGATCATAACCGACTCTGAATTTGAAGCATACGCATCCGATATAAATCCCGATGCGGTAGCTCTTGCCACAGAGTGCGCAAAGCACGCAGGCGTGTACGAAAATATGAAGATATTTGAGAAAAACGCTCTTAAAATAGATACGATGGGCAGACGCGGAACTATAGTTTGTAAGCCTTCCTACGGCGGAAGACTTCTGACCCTTAAGGAAGCGGAGGAGCTTTACAGAAATATGGGTAAGCACTTTAAAACCCTCGATAGGTGGCAGATATACGTAATTACCAGCCACGAGGAGTTTTCCCGCCTTTACGGAAGAAGACCCGATAAGGTAAGAAAGCTTTATAACGGTATGATACCCTGCTTCTTCTACCAATTTTTTAAAAATAACTGATTAAATATTTAACCTCCGTCAATACTAAAGAGAAAGTACTGTCGGAGGTTTTTTATGGATTTTCTGTCCTTTGATTTTAATGAAAACGTAAAAATTATAGACACGTGTCTTAACGTTTCCGAAAATTTCGATATTATCAAGAAGGAAATGGATATTAAGGGGACAAGGGCTGTATTTTATTACGTGGACGGCTTTGTAACCGCGGGTATTATGCAGAAGCTTATGATGCACATATCTACGGTTACGGATTTCGGAGATAATTCACACGAAAGCGCCGTTGAATTTAATAAAAAAAGCCTACCCAGTGTGGAAGCAGAGCCGATTTATGACGTTTGTGAAATGTGTAAGGCGGTGCTTAGCGGATGCAGTCTTATGCTTTGCTCGGGCTTTGGCGACGGAGCAATCGTAATTGATGCCCGTTCATATCCCGCAAGAATGAACGCAGAGCCTGAAAACGATAAGGTAATGAGAGGCTCCCGCGACGGTTTTGTGGAAACACTTATTTTCAACACGGCAATGATAAGAAGGCGTATACGGGATACGAATTTAGTGGTTAAATATATGTCGGCGGGAGAGTCCTCCAAAACCGATATTTCCATAGTGTATATAAAGGGTAAGGCGGAGGAAAGGTACGTTAAGGAAATAACGGAGAAGATAAGTAAAATAAAGACTGATGCTTTACCGATGGGACACAGAAGCTTAATAGAGTGTCTTGTAAAAAGAGGATGGCTAAACCCCTTCCCGAAGGTAAGATGTACTGAAAGACCCGATGCGGCATGCGCTTCGATTCTTGAGGGAAATATAATTATTCTATGCGACAACTCTCCCGAGGCGCTTATTTTACCCACCTGTATCTTTGATTTTTTACAGGATACGGACGACTATTATTTTCCTCCCGTAACAGGCTCATATCTTCGAATTGTGCGTCAGCTTGTGTTCTGGAGCGCGGTAATTTTAACACCCGTATGGTATTTATTGGTACGCAATGCGCCTAATATTCCCGAATCACTTATGTTTTTAGTGCCCACAGAGGGAATTAACGTACCGATAATTTTACAGCTTATTACGGCGGAGCTTGTAATAGACGGACTAAAGCTGGCGTCCTTGAATACTCCAAGCGTAATGTCAAATTCCTTCGGCGTTATCGGCGGACTTCTGCTCGGCGATTTCGCCGTACAGGTGGGATGGCTCTCCGCAGACGTAATATTCTATATGGCAATAGTATCAATAGCCAGCTTTACACAGTCCAATTACGAGCTTGGCTACGCCCTTAAATTTATCCGCATTTTGACCCTTATTTTAACTCATTTCTTAAATTATTGGGGCTTTGCCCTCGGCATATTAACAGGCTTTGTGTTGATAGTTACAAATAAGACGGTAAACGGAAGCCGTTCCTACCTATACCCATTGATACCCTTCAACGGCAGGGCGCTTTCTCGACTTGTATTCAGACTTAAAAAACCGTAAAAAAGACGGACACGTGTCCGTCTTTTTACATTATTTCTCCGTATAAATATTCCTTGTCATATCCTGTTAAGGTAACGTCAAGAATCTTACCGCTTAAATCACAGTCGGTCTTAACTCTTACCTCCATAAAATTGGGAGCGTGTCCGCAGGCGTATCCGTCAACGTTGTTTTCAAACAAAACAGACACGTGTCCGTAGTTTTTTATGAATTCACGGTGCAAATTCTCCTTGATGCTTTCTTGGAGGCTTGAAAGGACGTGCAATCTGTCCTTTTTTATCTGCTCGTCCACCTGGTCGGGCATTTCTGCCGCCACAGTACCGTTTCTTTTTGAATAGGGGAATATGTGAAGGTGAAGGAATTTTTCCTTATCAAAGAATTTATAGGTCGAGTCAAAATCCGAATCACTCTCCCCGGGGAAGCCCGTTATTACGTCGGCGGAGAGCATAGCATCTGGAATCTGCTCGCGTAAATAATCAAGATTGCGCTTTGCCATATCCACGTTGTACTTGCGCTTCATCATATTAAGAGTTCTCGTGCAGCCCGATTGCATTGAAATGTGAAAATGATTCATCACCTTGGGAAGATCCTTTATCTTGTCAACGAAATCCTTAGTTACAGCGGCGGGATCAAGAGAGCCCAAGCGGATTCTGTCAATACCCTCTATTCCGTTTATCTCCGTAAGCAGATCTCCAAGGGTATAGCCGTTTTTGAAATCCTTGCCGTAGGCGGCGGTTTCAATACCTGTCAGCACTATCTCACGGCAGCCCTCGGAGGCTATGTTTTTAACCTCGTCAAGAACGTATTCACGGGGGTTGGA
Organism: Eubacteriales bacterium; assembly: GCA_045542635.1. Taxonomy (GTDB): domain Bacteria; phylum Bacillota; class Clostridia; order Oscillospirales; family CAG-272; genus RGIG2000. The sequence continues at coordinate 9,089 of JAZQLK010000254.1, read as the reverse complement.
GCGTACGTTACCCCTTGCCTTGGGAATAATACAGTAGGCGCATTTGGAGTCGCAGCCGTCCTCAATTTTGATAAAGGCTCTGGTCCTTGTCATAGGCGCGCCCACGCGCATAGTATCGAATTTTGAATCGTTTATATCGGGCATATATAAATGGGGCTCCGTTTTCCTTTCATAAAGCTCAAGAGCCTTTTTTGCAATTACTGATTTTGCGTTATTACCGCAAACGAAATCAACACCCTCTATTGCAAGGGCGGCTTCGGGATTTACCTGAGCAAAGCATCCTGTTACGATAATTACGGCATCGGGATTTTTCTTTACGCATCTTCTTATAAGCTGACGGGATTTTCTGTCGCTCTCGGAGGTAACCGTACAGGTGTTGATTACGTAAATATCGCATTTTTCAAAGGGTGAGCATATCGTCACTCCAAGGGAGGAAAGCTCCTGCATTATAGCGTCGCTTTCATACTGATTTACACGGCATCCCAGGGTGGGAACGGACGCCTTGATCACTTTATCCACGGTAGCACCTCCTTAATAAGATAAATTGATTTTACCATACTTTTTTACGTATGTAAATAAGAACTTGAAAAATTCCTATTGCAAACGAATGGAAAAAGTCTTATAATATTACTGTAAAATTTTTGAAAGGGAACGGGATATGAGAGAATTTACGATAAAAGCAAACGATGCGGGTCAGCGCCTTGATAAATTCGTTCAGAAGGCGGTTAAGGGTATACCCGTTTCTTTAATGTATAAATCCATAAGAACAAAGAAAATTAAGGTAAACAGAAAGCGCGCCGAGGAAAAGCAGATGCTTAACCTTGGAGATACGGTGCAGATGTTCCTTGCGGAGGAGCTTTTTTCGGATACGGTTACGGATAACGAGCTTTTCAGCATAAAGCCAAAGCTTGATATTCTATACGAGGATGAAAATATTATTCTTTGCGAAAAGGCTCCCGGAGTTCTTGTTCACAGCGGCGACGGCGACGGAAAGACAAGCGGTGAGGGAGATGCGGCGGACAGAAACACCTTAATATACCATATTCAGGCGTATCTTGCCCAGAAGGGAGAATATAACCCCTCGGAGGAAAGTTCCTTTGCACCCGCCCTCTGCAACAGAATAGACAGAAATACGGGAGGCATTGTAATCGCCGCAAAAAATGCGGAGGCTCTACGTAATATAAATGCAAGAATAAGAGAAAACGGCGTATCAAAGTTCTATCTCTGCGCGGTTCACGGCTTACCGCAGAAAAGGAGCGCAACCCTTACTGATTATCTTATAAAGAACAGTAATACAAATACCGTAAAGGTTATAAAAAATCCCACAAGGGGCGCAAAGGAAATAATTACGAAGTATTCTGTTATAGAATACAGTAAAAATAAAAATCTTTCCCTTGTAAAAATAGAGCTTGTAACGGGAAGGACTCACCAGATAAGAGCCCATATGTCCTCCATAGGCAATCCCTTGCTCGGTGACGGAAAGTACGGCTCCATAGAGAAGGATAAAAGGCTTGGATATAAGCATCAGGCGCTTTACGCCTATAAGCTTGTATTCGGTAAGAGGGATGACTCTCTTTCCTATTTAAACGGCAGAGAATTTACGGTAAGCTCTAAAAATATTTATTTCTTAAGAGAATTTCCAAATACACAAATTTGACCTTTATGAAGGGAGGCGGGACTGTGCTTGACAAGGATATAATAAAGTCCTATCTTGAATATGGCGGCGATGTTATAATTCTTGAGGAAACGGATTCCACAAATAACGTAGCAAAGTCCTTATCCCACCGAGGAATAAAGGAAGGCACCGTAATAATAGCCAAAAGACAGACACAGGGTAGGGGCAGAATGGGAAGAAGCTTTCTTTCTACGAGCGAAAACGGTCTTTATATGACTATTTTCCTAAAGCCCGAGATTCCTCCGTCGGAGTGTGTAAGCATAACGGTTATGTGCGCTTGCGCCGTTTGTGAGGCGATTGAAAGCGTATCAGACCGAAAATGCCGTATAAAATGGGTAAACGATATTTATATCGAGGACAAGAAGGTGTGCGGCATACTTACCGAGGCGTCCGCGGATTTTATAGCGAACAAGCTTGATTACGCTATTGTGGGTGTAGGTGTAAACGTATCCGACCCTGAGGGCGGCTTTGACGATGAAATAAAGGACATAGCAGGCTCCGTGTACGGAAAAAACGCACCCGTAGGTGTAAAAAACCGTCTTTGCGCGGAAATTATAAACAATTTTATGTCCTTATACCGCAATTATACAGATAAATCCTATATGGAAAATTACCGTAAGCGCTCAAATATAATAGGCAAGAGTGTTGACGTATACAGAGGGGATGAAATAATATCCGGCGTATGCACCGATATAGATAACGAGGCGAATTTAGTTGTAAAAACGGAAAGCGGTGAAATACGCTTCAATTCGGGAGATGCGAGGGTGCGCAGAGTATGAAGGGCAAAACGAAAAAAATTACCTACACAGCCCTTTTCGTGGCAATCATTTCCGTAATATCCCAAATAGCCATTCCAATGCCATCTCTTGTACCGATAACCCTTCAAACCCTTGTAATTGCTCTTTGCGGTTATCTTATGGGATGGAAAATCGGTCTTTGCGTAACGGCGGTATACATACTTTTGGGGGCGGTTGGCGCGCCTGTATTTTCCTCCTTCCAAGGCGGATTTTCCGTAATAATCGGACACGGGGGCGGCTTTATTATGGGCTTTATACCGTTGGCCGTTCTTTGTGGAATAGGAAATAGGCGTCTTATATCCATTCTTCTTGGCTGTCTTGGAGTACTGATTTGCCACGCCATCGGAGTTTTCTGGTATATGGGGCTTACGTCAAACCCGTTTTTAGCATCCTTCGTCCTTGTATCCTTGCCGTATATCTTCAAGGATATTGCCTTCTGCATCCTTGCTTACTTTGTAGCCGAAAAGCTTAAAACAAAAATAGAAGTATGAATTTAAATACAAAAAACCGACACGCCGTGTCGTTTTTTTCTATTTAATAGCTTATTCCAGCTTCATCTGCATAGGCTGACCTCTAAAGGGAATTCCGAGATGCTCGTAGGCAAGACGGGTTACGCATCTTCCTCTGGGCGTACGGCTTAAGAAGCCTATCTGCATAAGATAAGGCTCATAAACGTCCTCAATGGTTATGCTTTCCTCTCCGATGGTGGCGGAAAGGGTTTCAAGTCCCACAGGACCGCCGTCGTAGAATTTTATAATGGTTTCAAGCATTTTTCTGTCGGTGTTATCAAGACCGAGATGGTCGATTTCAAGAGCCTCGAGAGCCTTTTTCGCCATTTCTATATTGATTACGCCGTCACCCTTGACCTGAGCGTAATCACGAACTCTTTTAAGAAGTCTGTTGGCAATACGGGGAGTGCCTCTTGAACGGGAGGCGATTTCGTATGCGCCCTCCTCGGTGATCTTAACGTCAAGGAGTCCCGCACTTCGCTTAACAATGGTGGCAAGCTCCTCGTGAGTGTAAAGCTCCAATTTAAGAAGCACGCCGAAGCGGTCGCGCAAGGGAGTTGTAAGCTGACCCGCTCTCGTAGTCGCGCCCACAAGAGTGAATTTCGGAAGGGGAACTCTAATGCTTCTTGCGGCAGGACCCTTACCGATAATAATATCAAGAACGTAGTCCTCCATTGCAGGATATAGAATTTCCTCAATAGAGCGGGAAAGACGGTGTATTTCGTCAATAAAGAGAACGTCGCCTGGGGCAAGATTTGTAAGAATAGCCGCAAGGTCGCCCTGCTTTTCGATGGCGGGACCCGATGTTACTCTGAAATTAACGCCCATCTCCTCGGCGATAATACCGGAAAGAGTGGTCTTTCCAAGACCGGGAGGGCCGTAGAGAAGCACGTGGTCGAGGGAATCGCCTCTGCCCTTAGCCGCTTCAATGTAAACCTTTAAAAGGTCCTTGACCTTTTCCTGTCCTATATATTCGTCAAAAACCTTTGGACGAAGGCTTATCTCAACCTCTGAGTCCTCTCCTGTTACCTCGGTGGAAACAATTCGGTTTTCAAAGTCAAATTCTGTTTCTTCAATCATTTCGTTTCCTCCTTAAAACAGCTTTGCAAGAGCAAGGGGAATTATTTTTTCAACCTCTAACTTGGGGTCGATGCCCGTAAGAGCCTTCTGCGCCTCGGCTCTTGAATAGCCAAGGACGATAAGAGCGTCAAGAGCCTCGGAAAGGTTGCCCTTACCCTTGACGGGGGCGGCAACGGGAGTAATTACCGAGGATGATTCCGAAGGGGCAAAATATTGCTTGGATACCTTGTCCTTAAGCTCAAGAACAACTCTTGCGGCGGTCTTTGCGCCTACGCCGGATGCTCTTGAAATCGCTTTTGTATCCTCATTTATAATAGCGTATGAAAGCTTGTCTGGGGTAAGAAGGGAGAGAATAGCCATAGCCGCCTTCGGACCTACGCCCGAAACGGTTATAAGAAGCTTGAAGGCGGAAAGCTCATCGTTAGTTTTAAAGCCGAAAAGCTCGCATCCGTCCTCACGAACCTGCAAATAGGTAAATAGCTTCTGCTTTTCTCCGACGTGGGAGCAAACTGCCGAGTAGGTGTTGTCACTAACCGTCATCTTGTAGCCAACCCCTGCGCAATCTATTACCGCAAATCCGCTTTCACAGTATTCGAGTATTCCGTTTACGTGATATATCATATTTATTCCTCTTTTGTGTCGCTGTTGTTTTCGGGCTCGCAGGAGCATTCCTCCGCAGGAGCCTCGGTGCTTTCGGGAGTATTATCCGTTACCGTCGGAGTATTTTCCGTTAAGGGCTGCTCCTCGGCAGCGTCTCCAATATCGCCATCGATATTGGGAACGCTCTCCTTTTTCCATACGGGAATAACCATAAAGCCCTTTTTCTTTTCAAGAATTATAAGAAGGACGAAAAGGCCGATGCCCGCAAGGGTTATGGCAAGACCGCCGTAGAAGGGCACGGAAACGTAAACCATCTTGATTTCGTGCTGACCCTCGGTAATATCAAAGGAAAGGAAGGTGTCCATTGTGGCGTAGGTTTCAACCCTTTCGCCGTCAACGTATACGTTCCAGTACTTATCGTAGGGGATGGTGGTAAATACGAACTTGTCCTTTTCCGCAGTTATTGTACCTTCAATTCTTGTGTCGGAGTAATCTGTTATATTAAGATTTCCCTTTTTAAGCTCGTTTATGGACTTTTCAAAATTTTCCTTGTTAACCTGTACGAAGAGAGGAAAGTCCGTGTGATACTGCATTCCTTCACCCTCAAATTCAAATCTGATGGTGAATTCCTCGCCAGCCTCGAAATAGCCGAGATTGTGAACTCTCTTTGTATCGGTGTCGAAAATGGTGGATATTTTCTTACCGTTTATGGAGTATATAGCCACAGAGGCTGCGTATTCGGAGTAAAAATGCATATAAACGGAGCCGCTTTCCTTGGGTGTTACGTTGTATTCAAAATACGCCGTTTTTCCGCCTGTCTTGGTGATGCGAAGCTCGTTTGCCATATACTTATAGGAGCAGTTGTTCGTCTTTCCGAGAGAGTAATTGCACTTTGTAAAGGCATCGTAATCCTGTCCCGAAAGGGTGGTAAGCATACCGTCAAGGTAGTAGAAGGGAGAAATCTTTTTAGGCTGGGAAAGGATAAGGTCCTTACCCTTTACATCCGCCGCGAAGGCAATGGAAAGAGCATAGGGATTCTTATAGATAAGATGTCCGTCGCTGCTTACGGATTTTTCATAAAGGCTTGATACGTGATTGCCCTCGTCGGAAATAACGTACTTGATGCCGAGCAAGGAGTCTGCAACCTCTGTGCCGCAGAAATATTTTGCCCAGTGGGAATATGCGGCAAAGCCCATATTATTAAGCACCTCTATAACGTTTGCGTTAAGGGTTGAGGTGGACGCGGCTATACCGTTTATGTTGAAGGCAAGATTTTCGTTATTCTTTCTGTAAGGATTCTTCTCCATACGGTAGAAGGACGGATCCCTTTCAAGAACCTCGTCAATGGTAGGCTTGTAGGTGTCAATAAAGTTTACGTAATCGTTTCTGTAGCCGTAGCCAACCTCGTAAACCTGCTGTCCCCAGTTGACTCCCGCGCCAAGACCCGCTTCGGTAAGCACCGCTACAAGAAGCACCGTGGTCGCCGTTTTCTTTGCGGACTTGGGATTTTTTACAAAGTAAAGAATTGCAAGATAGATACCGATAATCAGTATTGAAGCCCAGATGAATTCGTAATCAACGTAGAATACATCCGTATCCTTGATTCCTCCGGGAAGATATCTTGTGATGCTTACTGTCTTCTGCATTACAGTAAGGGCAAAGATAAGAAATATACCTGTCTGGAAAAGGAATTTTGAGTCGATTTCCTTTACGTACTCATATCCTCTGTACGCAATGATAAGAAGCACGAAGGTGAACATAAAGCTGTATCTGTAGTTCAGCCACACGGGCATCTGGAAGCCGTGCATAACAAGGTCGAGAGTATTTACCGACATAATGGCGATAAACAGACCGAAAAGACCGCCGTACGCGATTTTGTGTCTTGCGGAAACCTTTTTGGAAACAAAGTAAACGGGAAGCATAAGAAGCATAAGCATACCCGAGTACATATTGGGAGTTCCGTCGGGACGTATGGTATCGTAGGCGCCGAAGAAGAATTTAGCGAAAAGGTCAAGAAAATCGAATCTTAAGGTGGGCTTGAAATTGCTTGTCTGGAAGCTGTCCTTACCGAAGCTTAAGGAGTAATATCCCGACCAGATAACCGTCATAGCAATAAGGAGAGCTATGGCGGAGCATATACCGACTCTTAAAACACTCTTGAGCTTGTGTTTCTTTTCGTTAAGACCGTTGATCTCTCCGTCGTCGTGAGCGCAGAGGAAGCAAACCGTATAAAAAAGCACGTAGAAGCAGCACATATATCCTATGTAGTAGTTGCTCCATACCGTCATTGCAAAGGTAACTATGAAAAGCTTGAATTTTCCGTCGGTTATAAGTCTTTCGATTCCGAGGGTCACTAAGGGAAGAAGCATAAGAGCGTCCATCCACATAGTATTTGTCTGGTACGCCATTGCGTAGGCGCAGAGGGCGTACATGGTGGAGAACATTGCAAGACCGTAGGTGTCCGTGGTCTTTCTCGTTTTTTCAAGATAGTATGCAAAGAAAAATCCGCTAAGACCTGTCTTGAGCATAAGTATGAAGGTGACCGCTTCAACCATAAGACGGGCGGGGAACAGACATACGATCCAGGAAAGGGGGGATGCAAGATAGTATGCGTAATAGCCGAGGAACTCTCCGCCGAGGGTACGCTCGAAGGTGTATATGAGGGACTCCTCGCCCATAAGCACGTCTCTTATCTGCTCAAAATAGAAGATATACTGAGCGCTCATATCAAGAGTGAGCATACAGCGGTTGCCAAAGGGCCAGAAGCCAAGCGCCGCGTATACTATAAGAAGCAGCATTACGGGAAATAGGAAGGAGGGATAGAGGTGCTTCTTGGAGATTACCTTGTTTCCCACCCTCTGCACGAAGGGAGTGTTTATCCTGTCTGCAAAGGCGCTTAATTTAGCCCTTGACTTTTCCTTGAAGGCGAGAAGCCTTTCTTTGAAGCTTGATTTATTTTCCATTGTTATCTCCGCTTGAAATTATTTTTTTAATCATTTTTTCAACCTTGACTCTGTCAAGCATCAGGACCCTCTGGCAGCCTGTACATACAAGCTTGATATCCGAGCCTGTTCTCGTAACGGTAAAGGTCTTTACTCCGCAGGGATGGGGCTTTTTCAATTCAAGAACGTCACCTACGTTTATAATAGGTATATTAGGCATAAAATCCTCCTTACGGCAATAAAATAGATGTCCGATTTTAATTTTACCATAATTTTGCACAAAAATCAACTAAAATAATAATTATATTTTAATATATTTAGCGCGAAATATATTTGACACGGGTTGAAAAATATGGTAAAATAATTATGTATGAACATTTTTGGAGGGCAAAATGGTAATTTTAGGCATTGACCCGGGTCTTGCGATTGTAGGCTGGGGCGTTCTCGAATGTGTAAGAGGTAAATTCCGTGTTCTGGGCTACGGCTCCATAAGGACCGAGGCTCATACTCCCGTGGAGGAACGCATTACCCAGATTTACGATTCTATGAACGTTATAATTGAAAAGTACAAGCCCGAGGTTATGGCAGTTGAAGAGCTTTTCTGGAACACTAACCAGAAAACGGGTATTACCGTTGCCGAGGCGAGAGGGACTATTATTCTTGCCGCCCATAAAAGCGGACTTAAAATTTATGAGTACACACCCTTGCAGGTCAAGCAGGCGGTTGTTGGCTACGGAAGAGCGGAGAAGAATCAGGTCATCACTATGGTAACGTCTATTCTTAAGCTGCCCAAGCCCCCTAAGCCCGACGATACCGCCGACGCTCTCGCAATCGCTATCTGCCACGGTCACGCGGGAGAGAGTCCCTTGGGTAAATTCTACACTATGTGAGGTAAGTTATGTATATTGCAGATAAATGGAAGGATTACGAGCTTCTTGATACATCGGACGGAGAAAGGCTTGAAAGATGGGGAAATTATATCCTTATCCGTCCCGACCCTCAGGTAATTTGGAGGGGCAAAAGAGAGCATAAGCTCTGGAATAAGGCTCACGGAATATACCGCCGCTCAAACTCAGGAGGAGGCTCCTGGGTGAAAAACAACGTACCCGAAAGCTGGACGATAAATTACGGTGAGCTTAAATTTATGCTTAAGCCTATGGGCTTCAAGCATACGGGACTTTTCCCCGAGCAGGCTGCTAACTGGGATTGGTTCTCTGAGCTTATACGTAAGTCGGGAAGAAAGATAAAGGTGCTCAACCTCTTTGCGTATACGGGCGGAGCGACGGTTGCGGCTGCAAAGGCGGGAGCCTCCGTATGTCACGTTGATGCAGCAAAAGGAATGGTTGCACAGGCAAAGGAAAATGCAAAGCTTTCCGGTCTTGAGGATGCACCTATCAGATATATCGTTGACGATTGCAAAAAGTTCGTTGAGCGTGAGATAAGACGCGGCAACAAATACGACGGAATAATCATGGATCCCCCATCT